>CAISXI010000487.1 GCA_903889425.1 uncultured Roseiflexaceae bacterium
CCTCGATTTGTTTGTGGGAGCGGCCGAAACCCGTTGCCGGGTGACAACGCTGGAAGGTGACGAGATTGCCCCCGGCGACAGTGGCTTGGTGCAATTGCATCTCGATCAGCCCTTGCCGTTGTGGCGGGGGGATCGGCTGATTGTGCGTCAGGCGTCGCCCAGTATCACCATGGGGGGCGGCAAGGTGATTGATGCGCACCCCGCCCGCCATCGCCGCCTGCGCCCCGAAGTAATTGCCAGCCTGACCGCACTTGAGCGTGCCACGCCAGCAGATTTGTGTTGGGCGGTGGTGCGTGGCCAATTGTGTCGCGTGAGTGATGTCATCAGCCAAACCCATTTGAGTGGCGACGTGGTACAACAGACCTTGGCTGGTATGGCGATGGTGGTGCGGGTTGCTGATGATTGGGTGGCTGATGGGGCGTTGCTCGATGTGGTACGCCAAAAAACAGATAAAGCGCTGACCAGTTATGTGACACGGTCGCCATTGCGGATTGGCATGCCCCGGGAAGAACTCCGCCGGCGCCTTGATTTGGGGGCGGCGGCCTTTGATGTGGTGCTGGCGCATTGGCAACAATGGTATGAACCGTGTGGTGATGGCTTGATTCGGCCACGCGGCTATCAGGTGCAGCTGACTGGGGCGCAACAGCAGGTGGTGGCGCGAAGCTTGGCACTGCTGATATCTACGCCGTATATGCCCGCAGAGGTGTCGGTAGAGCGTGAGTTGCTGGCGTATATGCAGGCGAGTGGTTGGGTGATGGAAGTCGCCGAGGGAATTGTGTTTCACCACCAGGCCTGGCACGAAATAGTGACGTGGGTGCTGACGACGATTGACACGCAGGGGAGTGTGAGTGTGGCGCAATTGCGCGACCGCTTTGACACTACCCGCAAATATGCCTTGGCAGTGATGGAATATTTGGATAATAAGCGGATAACCCGGCGTCGCGACGATGTGCGAGTGCGGTTTTGAGCCAGAGAAATGAGGAATTGCGATGCCAATGATACGGACGCCGTGGTCACGCTCTTGGAATCTGGCGGTGTGGCTGGGTGTGACGGCCTTGATCGCCCGTGCTGGCGCCAAAATAATGGCGACCCGGGAACGGCAGTCACCTACGGCCATGGTTGATTGGCAGACGGCATTACGTACCGCCCAACGACTATTGCCGGTATCGTTCCAACCGCCAGAATACAATTACCAGACTTTGGTTGATGACGCGGCGCCACACGTGGCAGCACTGACAGGGTTGCAGGTGCCAGCAGGCGCACTCGCAGTGCGGGTGGTTGACCAGCATGCGTGGGTGCGTGCCAATGTGCGGACCTTTGCGCAACTGATGCAACCACTCGAACCAGTCTATTTTGCGCAGCTCCATGACGACGACAGTGATTGGGGTCTGGCAGCGCGTCATCTCAATGGTCGCGTGGCGGGGGTGCAGAGTGGGGCGCTGTTGAGTTGGATGGCGACGCGCGTGCTGGGGCAATACGATGTTGCTTTTTTGCAAGATAATCAGACGCCGGGCGAATTGTTGTTGGTCGAGCCTAATATTGCCCGGATTGCCCGTGAACAAGCGGTCGATGTGGCCGCATTGCGGGAATGGATTGTCATCCATGAAGTGTCGCATGTATTCCAATTTGAAGGAGTGGCGTGGTTACGTCCCTACATGCACGACTTGATGACGCGGTTTATTGCGACGATGGCAGACCAGATGACACAACCGGCGAGTGGCGTTGCGGCAGTGATGCAACGGGCGGTTCAGCGTGGTGGCCAAGGGAATTGGATTGAGTGGGTGTTGAGCGATGCACAACGGCAGATTTTCGATGAAATGCAGGCGGTGATGTCGCTGATTGAAGGGCATTCCAATTATGTGATGAATCGGATTGGTGCCCAACAGATTCCCCAATTTGCACAATTACAACGCCGCATGGAAGCGCGCCAACAGCAACGCCCAACCCTCGACAACCTCATCATGCATGCCACCGGGATGCATGTCAAAATGGCCCAATACAGCACCGGAGAAGCATTTGTGAATGCGATCGCAGCCCATGGTGGCGATGCCTTGGTGGCCCAATTGTGGCAGTCGGCGGCGCATATCCCGACGGCGGATGAACTTGTGCATCCTGACCAGTGGCTGCGGCGGGTGTAGCGCCGTAGAGCCGCAGCAGGCTGCGGCTCTACTATCGAGGATTTGCAGGGCATGGAGGTTGCGTTGGTTGTAGCCATAGCGCAACCCTGCGCTACTATAATTTGCACATTGATTACCGCAGTCAAACATTGGCATTTTGCGATTGGGTATTGGTGAGTCGGATTGTTGTAGAACTTGATAGGGACCACCAATGGCATTAGCGCATGTTCCCATACTCGTACAGACCCAAATTAACCGATGTGTGGCTGAGATTCTGCTGATACTCGGCTATGAATGTGCGTTGGTGGTACATGGATCAATTGCGCTGGATGATTTTCATTTGGGGCAAAGTGATATCGACATCTTGGGGTTTGTCGATGCCCCACCGACGGCCGCCCAATTACGCGGAGTGATGCAGGTGTTGGTGGCCAATTCACTGCAACCCGCCCCCATTGAGTTTTCATTGCTTGATCGTGCGGTGTTGGCGGCCTGGGTGCATCCAGCGCCGTTTTTGCTCCATTATGGTGAATCGTGGCGGGCAGCGATGACGGCCGCCCTCGCCGACCCCCACCACGATTGGTTGACGGTGCGCCACGACCCGGACCTGAGTGCCCATTTGGCGGTGGCGCACGCCCGTGGGATTGTGGTGGCGGGCGCGGTGACCATACCAGCGCCGACGGTGGCCGATGCCTGGGCGGCGGTGTGGTATGACATCAAAGATGCCGCGGAGCAGGTGGTAGATGAGCCAGTGTATGTGATTCTCAACCTCTGTCGCACCTTGTGGTGGCGTCAGACCGGCCAAGTTGTCTCGAAAAGTGCTGGTGGCGAACTGGTGTTGCCACAGCTCAGTGGCGACGTCGCACTGGTGGTGACGGGGGTGCTGGCGTTACGGCGTGGTGATGCGGTGCAATTGCCGGCAGCGGCGGTATTGCACCGCGTGGTGGCAGAATTGTTGGAGCGGATTGCGGGCAGCTGAG
>CAISXI010000488.1 GCA_903889425.1 uncultured Roseiflexaceae bacterium
ATGGTGATACCCGCCATAATCGACAAGACCACGGCGCCGGCGGGGACGACCCCTTGTAATTCGGGCAACACCCCGGCCACCATTTGGGGTTTGATGGCAAATACCACCACATCGGCATCGGCCACGGCTTCTCCGTTGCTGGCCACCATGGTAATGCCGTATTGGGCATGCATGACGGTGCGGCGGTCGGCGCGGGGCTCTGAGGCGGTGATGTAGTTGGCAGGGATGCCGTTGTTGATCAGGCCACTAATCATGGCTTCACCCATCATGCCGGCACCAATCATGGCGATACGAGGGTGTGTCATGGTTATACCTCGATTCCCACAAAGTCACCGACGGCCGGCACAGGGAATTGTGTGCACCATTCAATGATTTCGTTGCGCACTTGGGCAATCACCGTCTCGTTGTCGATGTTGCTGAGCACGCGGTCAATCAAGTCGGCCACCATGTCCATATGCTCGGGCTTCATACCACGGGTGGTCATGGCCGGTGACCCGAGGCGGATGCCCGAGGTGACCAAGGCCGACCGGTCGTCGTTGGGGACGACGTTTTTGTTGGTAGTGATGTGGGCGGCGTCAAGCACTTCTTGGGCTTGTTTGCCACTAATGGTGGGCTTGTTGCGGCGCAAATCGACCATCAACAGGTGGTTGTCGGTGCCATCAGACAACACATAGTAGCCCCGCTTCATCATGCTGGCAGCCAAGGCTTGGGCATTGGCGATGACGGTGGCGGCGTAATCTTTGAAGTCAGGGCGCAGGTTTTCGGCGAAGCCGACGGCCTTGGCGGCCACCACATGCATCAAGGCGCCCCCTTGAGCCCCGGGGATGACCATTTTGTCGAGCACTTCTGACATCATCAAGGTACGGCCACTTTTGGCGGCTTTTTGGCCAAAGGGGTTCTCGAAATCTTGGCCCATCAAAATAATCCCGCCGCGTGGTCCGCGCAAGGTTTTGTGGGTTGTAGAAGTAACCACGTGGGCATAGGGGATGGGGCTCGGCAGGTGGCCGGCGGCAATCAAACCGGCCGGATGGGCGATGTCAGCGAACAAATAGGCGCCTACTTGGTCAGCAATTTGGCGGAATTTGGCATAGTCGATGGAGCGGGAATAGGTGCTCGCCCCCACGGTGATGAGTTTGGGGCGCTCACGCTCAGCCATCTCGAGGACGTTTTCATAGTCGATATAGCCAGTCTGCATGTCGATGCCGTACTGGGTGAAGTTGTACATTTTGCCCGAAAAATTCACCGGCGAGCCGTGGGTCAAATGCCCACCCATGGCCAGATTCATGCCCAGCACTTTGTCGCCGGGGTTGAGGAAGGTGAAGTAGACGGCGGCATTGGCTTGGGTACCGGAGTGGGGTTGCACGTTGGCATAGGCGGCACCGAAGACCGCTTTGACGCGATCGCGGGCGATGTTTTCGACTTGGTCGACCCATTCACAGCCACCGTAGTAGCGGTTACCCGGGTAGCCTTCGGCATATTTATTGGTCAACACTGACCCTTGCGCTTCCATCACTGCGCGACTGGTGTAGTTTTCGCTGGCGATGAGCTCGAGGCCATCGCGCTGCCGGCGAGCTTCGCCGACGATCAAACGAGCAATTGCGGGATCAGACTGCACGAGGTGGTCGAGTGGTGACATGATGCTCCTCAACATATAAACAACGCATAATCATTATATAACATATGAAGTCGGAAGCAGGAAGGAGGAAGGAGGAAGTGAAGTCG
>CAISXI010000489.1 GCA_903889425.1 uncultured Roseiflexaceae bacterium
GCTCACGCGGAGGCGCGGAGGGCGCGGAGATGTTTTATGGTTGGTGGGGGCCGATGAATGTTGTCCAATGCGAAATATACTGTGGCTCGCACAGAGGACGCAGAGGGCGCAGAGATGTTTTATGGTTGGTGGGGGCCGATGAATGTTGTCCATTGTGAAATATACTGTGGCTCACGCGGAGGCGCGGAGGGCGCGGAGATGTTTTATGGTTGGTGGGGGCCGATGAATGTTGTCCAATGCGAAATATACTGTGGCTCGCACAGAGGACGCGGAGCCGGGGAGATGTTTTTTGGTTGGTGGGGGTGATATTTATAGCCATTAGAGGATTTGTGAAAGAGTCGTGACGATGATGCCTCGTTTGGCAAATTCATCGAGGATGCGTGGCAATGCTTCGGCCGTCGATGCGTTGCCGATATGACAGAGCAAAATCGCACCGTTGAGTTGGTTGGCGGCGAGGGTATTGGTGAGGCGATCAACGATAAAGTCGGCACTTTTGGTTTCGCCGACCGAATCTAAGCTATCGAGTGTCCAAAAAATCGGCAAGTAGCCGTTGGCAATCACGGCACGCAAGACGCGTTCGTCGTAGGCCCCAAAGGGTGGGCGAAAGTAGGGTGCTGGCCAAATGCCAGTGGTGTCAAAAAACGCCTGTGCCATCTGGTACAGCTCGCTCGCAATGCCAGCATCATCGAGTTGGCGAAAGTCTGGATGGGTTTGGGAGTGATTGGCGACTTCATGGCCATCAGCGATAATGCGTCGCGTTAATTCGGGGTTTTTTTGGACCCACTCACCGGTGAGAAAAAACGTCACGTGCACCTGGTGAAGTGCTAATGCATCGAGGATTGCGGTGGTGGGGGTACTATCGGCACCGGCATCAAATGTGAGGGCTACCGCAGATCGGTTGGCACCCCGTTGCACCAAAATCGCTTGGCTGGTAATGGTGCTCGCTTGGGCATCGAGCTGGGGTATGATGAGCGGGCGCAAGGCCTCTGGCTCACCCGTAAATCGATTAAACGCCGCAATATACGCAGGAGTACTCCCGCTGGCGTTGGCAATAGCGGCGAGGGTATCACCACTTCGGACGCGATAGGCGATGTAGGCTTGGGGGCTTGGGAATGGGGTCGGCGTAGACTGAACTGTTGGTTCAGCGGTTGCGGTTGCGGTTTTTGCAATAATAGGTATCGCAGTGGTACTGATACGCATTGTTGGGGAAAATGGCAGGGAGCTAGGAGAAATAGTGGCGGTGATTTGGGGATTGGGGGTAATTACGGTCACTTGTGTTAACCGCCACACTTGGAGTGTGGCGGCAATAACCATGCTAATGGTAATCAATATGAGGGTTGTGAGCACCCAGCGATGCATTACTTGGTAACCTTGAGATGCGTATTGATTAGTTGGACAAATGCTGATTTGTGTTGCGGGGTGATAAATGATCGTTGCGGAATCACAATATAATTCCACGATCCTGCTACCAACAATACATAGCTACGATTTTCGATGCTACGGTTAAACTTTGTCCAAGGCACCAGTGTCGTCCGTTCACCTAGTACACGTGTGACGCCCGTGTCATCAATCTGTAAGGTAGTGGTGGTGTTTGGCTGATTGAAACTGCTCATTACCATCAAGATTAGTGGGACTGGGTCGATGGCGAGTATCAAGGCAATTGCAATCAACATCAATTGATTACCGCCAAAGCTGGTACTAAATCCTTGCCAGAGTGCGAGTGCAAACAGCACTCCTGCTACCGCTTGATAGACGCGGTGCTTAATGGTGGTGGTCTGATAGAGTTGGGCTGCCGCAAGCGTGTCACGGATCGATGTTGTAATGGTAAGTTGAAGTGGCTCACTCATGGTATATCGAGCTCCTGTCCGACGATAAGGTTATCGGGGTTTTGTAGATATGGGTTTACGTCTTCGATTTGTTGCACCGTGACGTTAAACTTACTTGCAATCGACAGGAGCGTATCACCAGATTCCACGAAATATTTCCGTGTTTTGACTGATACTGTAGGAATCGACACTTCGGTGATATTTGCGATTACGGTTGGCACTACTGGTACTGGTGTTGCTACTGTAGTAGGTGCTGGTGTTGCGATTGTTGTGGTATCGGGGAGGGTCGTGGTATCAGTCAGGGTCGTGGTATCAGTCAAGATTGTGGTATCGGTGAGTGTCATGGTATCGGTGAGTGTCATGGTATCGGTGAGGGTTATGGTGTCACTAATCCCGATTGTTGGCATGAGCGTGGGTACAATCGAGGGGCTCGGCGTAATGGTTACATCGGGCACAACCGTTGCCGTGCCGCTATCACTATTGAGTTCAGCATCGAGGATATCACTCGATATATCAACGGGGCGATCAACTGCTGGTGCAATTGGTAGCAGCAAGGTTAAATTTGCAATACGCAGGCTACCAATACTAATGTTGGCCAAACTCAGCACGGCGCTCACAATAAGTATGGCCGTAATGGCAGCAACGACGACGGTGACTTGTGGGGTTGCAACGCGGCTCAGAATCCGCAATACGAGTGCCCCTACAAAGGGAAGTATAAGCGCAACGAGCAATAATACATTAATGACTGTTTGTGACACAGGGTACCTCCAACAAAACGAGTGCGGTATGGTGAATCGTTGAATCGTAACAACGATAGCGATCTATGGACGAATAGGATTTTGCGATCCTATCGTTCCTTCAAGTGTACAACAGTCACCCCTTCGCCGCCACTTGCGCCGCCACCCTCAAACGATTTTACTTGTGATAGTGCCTTGAGTTGGTCACGCAAGGCTTGGCGTAATGCCCCAAGGCCTTTGCCATGGATAATTCGTACGTACGGCAATCCGGCACGATAGGCATCATCGAGGTAGCGGTCGACACGCTCGCAGGCATCCACCGCACGTAGCCCCCGGACATCGAGTTCGAGTGCCACATCAGGAATTGCGGGGATATTGGTTGCGCGTGGGGAAATGACGGGTTTGTTTTCTTTGCGTTGGCCAGGGCGGAGCTCGCTGAGGACGACGGTCAAACGGAATCCACCCACTTGCACCTCGGCGCTGTCATCGGCTTCATCAATCGACACCACATCGCCAGTCAAATTCACCGATGGCACAAACACCGCATCGCCCACTTGGAGCGGCCGTGGCGCGGGTGCTGCTTGGGCGACTTGGGGGGCAGTGGCTTGCGGGCGGCGTTGCTTGGCGAGTTGTTCGCTGGCTTTGACTTGGGCATCATGCGCCCGTTGTTGCGCTTCTTCCATCCATTTTTTGGAAACAGATACTTGATTGACATCGTCGCGCACCCGACGTAACTCGGCGCGCACCGCTTTGACTTCGGCTTCGATGAGTTGTTGAGCCGCTTGGCGCTCGTTTTCGAGTTGCACTTCCATAGCGTGGCGCTCTGCCTGCATTTGCTGGCGCAAATTATCGGCTTCGCGGCGCACGGTTTCGGCATGTTGGAGCGCTAGGGCGGTATCGTGACGTTCTTTTTGGATGGCGGCGAGGAGCGTATCGACGTGTAATTCTTGATCGGGCAACGATTCTCGTGCGGCATCAATGATGGCCACATCTAATCCCAAGCGCGTGGCAATGGCCAAGGCGTTAGAGCGACCGGGGACGCCAATTAGCAGGCGATAGGTGGGCGATAACGTTTCGGTATTAAATTCGACCGAGGCATTTTGCACACCAGGCGTGCTATAGGCATAGGCTTTGAGTTCGGCGTAGTGGGTGGTGGCTATTGCAAATGCCCCCCGGGTCAAAATATGCGCAATGATGGCGCGGGCCAGCGCCGACCCTTCGATGGGGTCGGTACCCGCACCGAGTTCGTCAAACAAAATCAACACCGGTAAATCATCAGCAAACACCGGTGCGACGGGTTGCCATTGATCGACGCCAATGGCGCGGATTTGAGAGGGTGCCGGATCAACGAAGTTATCGAGGCTATGTAATATTTTGATGATGTTGGTCATGTGTGACGAAAACGTCGACAGGCTTTGTTCGATGCTTTGTTCATCACCGATATCCGCAAAAATCCGCCCAAAAATCGGCAAAATCGAGCCATCGGCAGCCGGGATAAATAAGCCCGATTGCGCCATGAGGGCTAGTAATCCGGTGGTTTTGAGCGATACCGTTTTGCCACCCGTATTGGGTCCCGTAATTAACAAAATTCGGGTTTGGTGGGGCATGGTCACATCCACTGGGACGACCACTTTGGCATCAATCAAGGGATGACGGGCTTTCACGAGCTTAATTTCGGGATCTTGGCCTTTGAGCACATCAATCATGACCGGTTCACTCGCCCGCAAATGACCGGCAAAGCGTGCTTTGGCAAAGGCAAAATCGAGGGTTGCGAGGGCCGATACTCCGGCGCGAATGAACGCTCCTTGGGCGCCAACCATATCCGACAACTCCCCCAAGATGCGCGCAATTTCGTCGGCTTCATCGAGTTGGAGTTCGCGCAGTTTGTTGTTGAGCTCCACCACCACCAACGGTTCAATGTAGAGCGTGACCCCTTTGCCTGATTGGTCATGCACCAATCCGCGCACCATGCGTTTGTGGCTGGCTTTGACCGGTACCACATACCGGCCGTTGCGGACGGTAACGATAGCTTCTTGGAGTGCATCGGCGTATTGCCCCGACGAAACAATATGTTGTAGGCGCTCTTGGACGCGCGCCATGGTGGTGCGGATTTCGTTGCGGAGCGAGCCAAGTTTGGGGCTGGCACTATCGAGCAATTGGCCGTCGGTGTTGATGGAATGGTCGATACGTTCTTCGATATGTACAAGCGTTGGCAGTTGTTGGATGTATTCATCGAGGACAGGGATCCGTTTGGTGTCGATTTTTTTGAAGGTAATCCGCAGTCGGCGCATCGCACTCAGGGTATAGGCGATTTCACGCAGGACGAGGGCATCAATGACGCCACCACGTTGGGCCAAATGCACGGCATCGCGCACGTCGCGGGCTGCGCCGATGGTGAGGTCGGGGATTTCGTCGAGGATATGGCGCGCCTCGCGGGTTTGTGTGAGTCCGATGCCGATGATATGGGCATCAATGCTCGGTTCGAGAGTTTCGGCAAGCTGACGTGATGCCGAAAAGCTGGTATGGCGTGCGAGCATGGCTCGAATGGTGGGGAACTCTAAGGTCGCAAGCGTGTGTTGTGGTATGTTCATTATGGTGTTGGTGTGGAAAATAATTGATTGATATCACTAAAAACGAAAGGATCGAGGATTTGGAGTACAAGCGGTGCGACGGCATTGCTCAACGGTACGGCAACGCGAGCGCTGGCGACAGTACGAAGTGTTTCTGTGCCAATAAACGAACGCATTTCACTGGGGGCAACGTCTGTGGGCAGAATCAACAATAAATGGGCAAATACCCCAATTAACAACAGTACGGTAATCCCACTAAACACGATTCCAATCAGCCGATTCACAATCGACTCGGTATTGCCCCGAAAAAACCGAAACGTATAAATCCCCATGCTACTCAACGTCAGCATGCACAATACGAATACGGCGATATAGGCCAAACTATAGCTTTCGAGTAACCCGATATTGGCAGCCAAATGCAACCAATCGCCGATGGTTTGAAAGTATAATCCAGCAATAATAAGTCCAATATAGGCCATAATCGTGACGATAATCATCCGCACTGCCCCCTGGAAAAAACCCAGGATAAGTGCAACCAACACGATGATGAGACTTACGAGGTCAAACGAGTTCATGACAATCCCCTACGACACAAGCAACGCTGATAGTATAGCACAGACCATATCTTTGGTGCGTACTTGGCGCATACTAGTGCGAAAAAATGGCGATACGTTGTTTGTAAACAGCGTCAAACGTTATACACCATCGCCATCACGCCCATCGGCAGTCCGCCAGGCATGCGCCATGCGGGGCGTATTAAATGCCCAACCGATACGACCGTGGCGATCAAGCAAAATACAGCCACCAATACCTTTGCCTCGATCGGCGAGGCGTTCGATGGCTTTGGTAGCGGCATCTTGGGGATGACAGTCATCGCTGAGGTAATCAACGGCAGTTTTGGCCAACAAAATGCGCATAATTGACTCGCCCCAACCGGTAGTCGAACAGCCACCCAGTTCATTCATGGCATACAAGCCACCGCCGAGCAATGGGGCATCGCCGACTCGCCCAATCAGTTTATGACCGGTGCCACCGGTTGAGGTGCCAGCTACGACCCAGCCGTTTTCGTCGATGGCTACACAACCGACGGTGTCGCTAGGGCGATCAGGCCAACCGCCTTGGACGATGTCGGCGACGACTTCCCCTGGAGGGGCGGTTGCGCCACTATCTGTGCTACTGTCGTAAGTGGCGATGAGTTTTTGATAAATTTGAAACTCGCGGTCGACAATCAGATCTTCGGGATCACAAAACGGAATCCCACGCTCTTTGGCAAACCGCTCAGCCCCGTCTGCCACCAACATCCCGGCGGGACTGTTGAGGACGTGGCGTGCGAGTGAAATTGGGTTGCGGATGCGACGGACACCCGCTACGGCGCCATAGTGGAGCAGGTCACCTTCCATCACGGCAGCGTCGAGTTCGACAAAGCCACCACGGTTGAGCACCGAGCCGACACCGGCATCATAGGTGGGGTCGTCTTCGAGGATGCGCACTGCGGCCTCGACGGCGTCCATGGCGCTACCGCCATTTGCCAATACGTGCCACCCGGCATCACGGGCGGTGCGACAACCGTGTCGATGGGGGGCGACTTCGTTATCGGGGATGGCCCAGGCGCCACCATGCACGATGATTGCAATTGCCATGTGATAATCCTCGTTCGTTTAAAAAATTACTAATTATTGTTATTATAACGACAAAAGGAATTTCATGAATGCGATGAAATTATTTGATGTGGATTATCGTGAGCAGAAAGGGTTTTTACAAATGGATACGACATACGCCAAACTCACGCAACGCCAGCAACTTGCGATACTTCGGCCATTCGCTCTTGCCATATTAGCGCAATTTGCTATCCAACCTGCATCGTTGCGTGTGGTGAATCATGCATTTAATACCACTTATATGGTGCGTGATACGGCTGGTCAGCAGTATGCGCTCCGACTCAACACCTACTCACTTCGTGATTCACGTGGTATAGATGCCGAATTGCAGTGGATTGAGGCATTGTCTTCTGCGGGACTTGTCAGCGTACCAACGCCAGCCAAAACAATTACGGACGCATTTGCAGCGATACTCGATTGTCCGCCACTTGGCAAAACACTCTATGCCACATTGGCACGCTGGCTGCCTGGTCGCATCGTTGGTGCTCGCCCAACGCGTCAACAATTGACGCAGATTGGGCGTGTAACGGCGCTGCTTCATCAACAGGCCAAGGATTGGCGCCCCCGTGACGGTGCGTATTTCCCGCGCATCGATAGTATGTTGATGAACAGCACTGACAACCTCACGAGCGCAAATGATGTCAGCCTGACCCCAGTGGTGCGCCAGCTCCTGGCTGATGCGACGGCGATTATCGAGCCGGTGTACGCACAGCTCGCACAACGTTTTCCCATTCAACCGATTCATGCCGACCTGCATTGTTACAATCTGATGTGGCATGCAGGGCAACTCAGTGTTTTTGATTTCGACGATGCTGGTATGGGGTGGCCGATCCAGGATTTGGCTATTACGTGTTATAACCTGCGTGATATTGTTGGTGCCGAGGAGCATGTGTTTGCTGGGTACCGCAGTGTGACTGCAATGCCAGCTGTGAGTAGTGCGGAATTTGAGGCGTTGTTGATGGCACGTGGGATTATATTGTTGAATGATTTAATTGTATTGCCGAGTGCCCAAGAACGTGCGTTTGTACCGGAATATTGTCGGCGCATGGAATTGCGGCTTCGGCATTTTCTCGACACGGGTACATTTCAACTATTGCAGTAATTGCATAAAAAAGCACTGTGCTCTGGTAGAACGGTGCTTTTTGCCAGGACATGTATATACGTTGATTGCTCGTCTAGTGGCGGTAGCGATCAATACAAAAGTTGTGGTAATCCAAGTGACGTCCATGAAAACCCCTTTGCTGGTGTGGACTTACGCACGCACGTCGTAGCAACGTTTTTCATGGACGTCAACGAGCAATCAGCGTAAAAGAGTATACTTTAGACATTGTTAATAATTTTAAGAGTGCGAGGAAGTAACGGACATGCAGGACATTTATGTGCTGATGCGTTTTGCTAAGCCGTATTGGAAGTCGGCGGTGACGGCCTTTGTGTTGTTGACGGCATTGGTGTTTCTCGATTTGGCGATTCCCCGTTTAATTGAATACATAATAGACGTAGGTATTGCCAATCACAACCAAGACGTGGTGGTACAAACCGGACTCATCATGGTGGGGATTTCGCTCGCGAGTGTGCTTGTTGCTGTTGGCAACAACTTGACGTCGATTCAGGTCGGCGAAGGAGTGGCCCGCGACTTGCGTGAGGCGTTGTTCATCAAAATCCAGTCTTTGTCGTTTGCTGACCTCGATCGTATGCGCACCGGGCAGTTGTTGGTGCGACTCACCAGCGACACGGCGGCAGTCCAGCGCTACTTTCAGATTAACCTACGCATCGGCACACGTGCACCGATGATGATGATTGGTAGCCTAATTTTGATGTTTACTACCAGTCAAGCATTGGCGTTGCAACTTTTGCCATTGCTGTTGGTAACAGGTGTGATTATTGTGTTTTTTGTGTCGCGTATGGAGCCACTCTACCGTACGATGCAACAGAAACTCGATATTCTCAATACGGTATTGCAAGAAAATGTCGCTGGCGCACGCCTCATCAAGGCTTTTGTGCGGGCAGATGCACAGGCACAGCGATTTCTGACCACCAATGAAGATTTCGCAGATACATCGATCTCAGTCATGCAGTTTATGGCATTGATGATGCCTATTTTGACAATTTGTATCAATATTGGCATGGTACTGGTTATCTGGTCGGGTGGATTGAGTGTGTCACGCGGAGAAATGACGGTTGGGCAGATTATCGCCTTTACCAACTACCTGCTGACCACCATGACTCCATTAGTGATGATGACCATGCTGTCGAATACTTGGGCAAGTGGGGTTGCTTCGGCACGTCGTGTCAACGAAGTCTTTGATATGCAACCCACAATCACTGATCGCACGGATGCGCAGCCCTTGGCACAGACTGCAGGGCGGATCGAGTTTACCCAAGTACGCTTTGTGTATAATCTCGAAAATGCGGAGGCAGTGCTTGATGGCATCGATTTGATGATAGCGCCCGGCCAAACGGTGGCGATTTTGGGGGCGACTGGTGCCGGCAAAACATCGCTTGTGCATCTCGTGCCGCGTTTTTATGATGTGACAGCGGGGAGCGTACGGATCGACGGTGTCGATGTGCGTGACGTCGCACATATATCATTGTTGCAACAGATTGCGATTGTACCGCAAGAAACGATTTTGTTTTCGGGTACGGTGCGCGAAAACATCAGCTATGGTGCGCCAAATGCCAGCGAAGAAGCCATCGTCGCTGCTGCCCACGCAGCCCAGGCGCATGATTTTGTGACCAAACTGCCGAATGGATACGATACCCACATCGAAGAGCGCGGTGTCAATCTGTCGGGTGGTCAAAAACAGCGCATTGCGATTGCCCGCGCTCTTTTGACGCAGCCACGTATTCTCATTCTCGACGACAGCACGAGTGCAGTCGATGTAGAAACCGAAACACACATTCAAGCAGCGCTGGCAGCCATGGCACATCAGCAAACCACACTCATCGTGGCGCAACGCATTAGCACGGTGCTCAACGCAGACAAAATCATTGTGCTCGACCAAGGGCGTATCGTAGCCGAGGGAACACACCGCGAGCTGATGCAACAGAGTGAGATTTACCAAGAAATTTATGCAAGCCAGCTCGGTGATGGTGTCAAGGAAAATGGGTTGGCTGGTCGGGAATAAGAGATTACGTGTGTGTAACGATGGAAATGGACAGCAACAATGACGCATTCTTCGCCACAACGAGACGTACATACAAATGCCCGTGCCACCATGCAAGGTCGGCATCCGATGGCGATTGGGCGTATCGAAAAAGCCATCGATGCCCGCACCGCGTTACGGCGCTTGGTGGCGTATCTACTCCCGTTTCGTAGGGGGTTGATTGGTGCATTAGTACTGGTCGTTATCTATACTTTGTTGGGTTTGCTCGGTCCCTATCTGATCGGTATAGCAATCGATAAATACATTATTCCGCATCGTGTTGCCGAACTCCCCTATATTGCAGGATTAATGCTGGTCACCTACTTGTGTAGCAACATCTTTCAGGTGTGGGCGGGACGCGTGATGGCCAGCGTATCACAACGGGCTCTACAAATGTTGCGGCAGGACTTGTTTACGCATCTGCAGCGCTTACCGATGCAGTTTTTTGATCGAAATCCCGCAGGTCAATTGATGAGTCGCCTGACCAACGACATCGATGCCATCAATCAGGCGGTATCACAGAACGTGACGTCGTTGATTGCCAGCGCATTGTCGTTGGTTGGTATTTTGGTGGCGATGTTTGCGCTTGATTTGTGGTTGGCATTGTCAGCGTTGGTGGTGGTACCAATCATGTTTTGGTTTACCCGCTTTGTGGCTACGTATACACGACGTGGCTTTCGTGATTTACAGCGGAGCATGGGTGACCTGAATGCAGTGATGGAAGAGGCAATTAGCGGCCAAAAAGTGGTCAAGGCCTTTGGTCGTAATGAATCCGTGCTGGCAACCTTTCGCCAGCAAAACCAAGCCACTTACACTGCCGGCGTCACTGCCAACAACTACGCACTACTACTGATGCCGCTAACCAGTGTGTTGGGAAATTTCTTTATCATCGTGTTGGCTGGTCTCGGTGGCTGGTTGGCGTTGCGTGGGTTGGTGACGGTAGGGGTAATTGCTACCTTTATTATCTATGCGCAAAACTTTATCAATCCGCTTCGGCAAATCGCCAATATGTACAACGCTATCCAAGGTGCGCTGGCTGGTGCAGAACGTGTCTTTGAAATCATCGACACACCAGCCGAAGTCGATGGCGCCGTGCCGACTGCGACTCCGATTTTGCTCCGTGGAGACGTGGCCTTTGCGGGTGTGCAGTTTGCCTATGATCCAGGGACGCCGATTATCAAAAACATGTCGCTGGTGGCCAAGCCGGGCGAGATGTTTGCCTTGGTTGGACCGACAGGTGCAGGTAAAACCACCATCATCAACTTGTTGAGTCGTTTTTATGAAATTAGTGGCGGGAGCATTCATATCGACGGCATCGATATTCAAGACATTCCCAAATCGAGTTTGCGGAGTCAGCTCGGCTTGGTATTACAAGATACCTTTATGTTTGCAGATACTGTCCTCGAAAACATCCGCTTTGGTCGGCTCGATGCCAGTGACGAAGAATGTATCCGCGCTGCAGAAATGGCCGATGCCGATCACTTTATTCGGCTATTGCCCCACGGATACACCACGAAACTGTCGGAACGCGCCAGCAATCTGAGCCAAGGTCAGCGCCAGTTGTTGGCGATTGCGCGGGCGATTTTGGCCGATCCGCGGATTTTGATTCTCGACGAGGCGACGAGCAGTATCGACACCCGTACCGAAGTGCGCATCCAGCGTGCATTGTTGCGCCTGATGGAAGGGCGCACGAGCTTTGTGATTGCGCATCGCTTGAGCACCATCCGTGATGCTAATCAGGTGTTGGTCATCAACGGTGGCGAAATTGTCGAACAAGGCAACCATGCCGAGTTGCTCGCACAACGCGGGTTATATCACCATCTGTATATGAGTCAGTTTAAAGGGCAAAGCATATAACACTTGATTGCGTGCGGAGGATGCGCATCCTCCGCACGCAATGTTAGGCGTCTTGGCCGTATTGGCTGCGTTCGAGTTGTTGGTCAATCAATTGTAGATCGACGCGATGATAGATTTGCATGGTCACAAGGTGCACATAAAACAGACCACAAAAAAAGAGCCACGTGAAAATCACCGCACCAACCCAGGCATTACTGCCGCCAATCTCCAAAACCCAAGGGATAGCGGCAGCAATCGTAATCGGGATGATATATAACGGTAGGCTCCACAACCGTGCCGTGGCGTAATATTTCCATGCCTTACTGCGGAATGCTTCCCGCAGTGGGTAGCCACTCAGGCAGCGTTCGGCGCCACTGTCATCGACATAGACGAGGCGACCAATGGCCGACACCCCACTCAAAAACATCACTAACCACCAAAGGCCTAAACCAATCCCAAACAGCCACAACACGCTGGCTTGGGATTCATCAGCACGTTGCATGACGAGGGTCAGCCCACCACAAAAAAAGAACAGCATGGTTACCATGGTGGGTAACACATAAAAAACAAAATCAATTAGTACGGCAAACAACCCCATCAACCAGCGGGTTGTCCAGTCAACGAGTGGTGGTAACGGGGTAGCATAGCCTTTGCGGGTGTTTTCGAGATGCGAGATAATAAATCCCGCCCCAATCGGATAACCAAACAGGGTCATCCCATACAATCCTGCCACGGCCACTGCCCGCCACCACCGTTTATCCGCATGGATAACCCCAAGCGATTCACGCAACATAGAATGACATCCTTTGTGGTGCGAATGAATTAGGCATAGATATTGTCGTCGTCACGTTGCGGAGTGGTGCCATTTACCTGTTGTTGAAAGCGCGCGGTGAGTTCCGCTTCGTGGGCCGCGGCGGCTTCGCGCGCAGCGGCGACAAGTGATCCCACCAGGCTGTTGGGATCATCAAAAGCCCCAATGCGGCGCAACCACCAAATACCTACCGCAGTACCGGCAATTAACCCAAAGAGTAACCCAAAAATAAAACGACGCATGGTACCCTCCCTCATATGAAAACGCGACACCGTTGACATGACGCCAACGGTGTCGCTTCGCGTTGATTTATGCCTTGGTGGCGATTTCGAGTTGCGCCCGGGCAATGAAATCATCCAGTGCCAATGCGCCTAAATCAGTTCCCGTACGGGTCCGCACTGCTACTGCCCCTGCGCTCGCCTCGCGATCGCCGATGATGAGCATGTAGGGGATTTTTTGGAGCTGGGCATCGCGGATTTTGGCGTTCATGCGGTCACGGCTCATATTGAGCTCGACCCGCATCCCCAATGCCGTGAGTTTGGCTTGGACTTCTTGAGCGTAGGCACCTTGTTTTTCGTCCGAAATTGGGATAATGACGGCTTGTGTTGGCGCCAACCACAACGGGAAGGCCCCAGCATAGTGCTCGATCATCACACCCATGAAGCGCTCAGTCGAACCGGTGACGGCGCGGTGAATCAACACGGGAGTGTGCATTTGGCCATCTTCGCCGACATATTCCACACCCAAGCGTTCGGGTTGGATGAAGTCGACTTGGACGGTGGACAACTGCCACTCACGGCCCAGCGCGTCTTTGGCCAAAAAGTCGGCTTTGGGGCCATAGAACGCCGCTTCGCCTTCGACGGCTTCGTAGACGACGCCGTTGGCATCGAGGGCTTGTTTGAGGGCGGCGGTGGCCCGCTCCCATTTGTCATCATCTTTGACGAATTTGCCTTCGTTGCCGCGCAACGACAAGCGCACGCGATAGTCTGACAGTTTATAGGCGGTCAAGACTTCGTTGATGAGTTGCAAGCAGCGACTAAACTCGGCTTGAATTTGTTCGGGCGTACAAAAGACGTGACAATCGTCTTGGGTCAATGAGCGCACCCGGGTCAAGCCACTGAGGGCGCCACTATCTTCGTAACGATAGAGGGTGGCGAATTCGGCGAAACGCATTGGCAATTCGCGGTACGAATGGCGACCCATTTCTTTGAACAACGTCATGTGTGACGGACAGTTCATCGGTTTGAGGCGGAAGATGGTATCGCCGTCGACCATGGGTGGGAACATTGAATCGCGGTAGTTTTCGTAATGTCCCGACTTGTGATACAGCGTTTCTTTGACCAAATGCCCGGTCCAGACGTGCTGATAGCCGTAGCGGGTTTGCACTTCACGGACGTACGATTCCATCAAGTAGCGCAACATTTCGCCCTTGGGGGTAAACAGGGGCAAGCCGGCGCCGATATCTTCGGAGAAGTAGAACAAGTTGAGTTCACGGCCAAGGCGGCGGTGGTCGCGGCGTTTGGCTTCTTCGATTTGGAAGAGGTAGTGATCGAGCTCGGCTTTGGAGGCCCATGCGGTGGCATAGATGCGCTGGAGCTGGGGGCGTTTTTCGTCACCCCGCCAGTAGGCACCAGCCACGCTCATCAACTTGAAGCCATCGGCAGGGATTTCGCCGGTGGTGGCGACGTGGGGGCCGCGACAGAGGTCTTCGAAGTTGTCTTGGCGATAGGTCGAAATAACTACTTTGTCTTTGGTGGTATCGCCATTGTCATCGTGGCCGGCATCTAGTCCGTCGATGAGTTCGATTTTGTAGGGTTGATCATGGAAAAAGGTACGGGCCTCGGCGGCACTGACTTCGCGGTACACGAAGGGGTGTTTGGCCGCAATGATGCGGCGCATGCGGGTTTCAATATCGGCGAAGTCGTCTTGAGTGATGGCGCGGGGTAAATCAAAGTCATAATAAAAGCCATCGTCAATCGGCGGACCGATGGCAATCAGGGCATCAGGGAAGATTTCGCGCACTGCTTGGGCCATTACGTGGGCCGCTGAATGGCGAATGCGATAAAGTTGATCGGGTGCTCCAGCCATGCCGGTATTCTCCTCACACACTATGGGACACGGAGGGGCATCAAACCAAGAGCCGCTCCGTGCACATCTATTGTTATCTCTATTCTACCTTATTTACCTGCGAGGGTGATTTCGATGACACCATCCATGATATGTAGCTCTTGGACGGGGGTTTTGTCGCGCAGGCGTTTGTTGATTTCGTCTTCAAACAGCTGTGAGATTTTTTCGATGGGTAGCAATGCCCCAATCACGCCATCGAGCCGAGGTTTGGCCAAAATGATATTGCCATTGGCCACCGCCAACCCTGTGGTTAACGTCCCTTTGATGCCACCGACCAACAAATCAATTGCGACGCTATCTTTGCTGAGGGTGACGTTGGTGACTTTGGCTTGATCGGTGCCAATATCGCGAAGCTTTTGGTTGACTTCTTCTTGGGTAATGCGCACCACATGATTATTGCTATCATTGTTGGTGGCGGCGAGGGCGGCAACAGTGGCCGTCGGCTCCGTGACCACGGTAGTTGGGATTGGTTTGACGGTGGGGGAGATTGGGCCGCTCGTGACATACCATACACCGATACCAGATATTACAATTGCAATAACGAGTAATAAAAATTTCATACACAGACTCCTATTGGGTGACGCAGTTTCTCTACTACATAGTGTGATTATAAAGGAAAGTACTTTAGAATAGAATGGAACGGATGAGAAATAAATGAGGAGTTCAGTGCGGTGCGGATGTTTTGCGGAAATCAATGGTGTATAGTGTGGCATATGTGGTATTGAAAACTATAGGAAGCGTTTTGTGAAAATCACATCCTATCGACAGGCATTATTCGTATATTGTGGCATTATGCTTGCGCTGACCTTCCCGTATTGGGGGCTCGGTGAAGAACTCGTCTCGAGCTGTCATGCCGTGGTGATGGGTGTGTCACCGGCGACTCCCCAACAACAAGCGTGTGAGCAGCGCAAATTTACTGATTTTGAAAATGATTTTTTGCCCGAGGTGTATAACCAAATCACCGCACCCCGGACGGGCTTCATGGCGCTCCAATTCGCCGATAACGAAATGGGACGTCAAACCCGGATGTTGGCAGGCAAAACACCGGCCAATTTTTATACGTGGCTAATCTTTCAAATTAGTCATGACGCCTATCGGATTTTGACGATACTGGCGCTCAGTATGGCGTTTTTGGGCGGAATATTTGGATTGCTGGTATGCCGCGAGTTGCAGCTTACGCCGCTGGCCGGATTAATCGGGGCTTTGTTTATCGCCACCAATCCCTTTACCGCATATTGGTTGACATTCCCGATGCACATCGCTTCTATTTGTTGGAGTGCGGGGGTGTTTTGGGGGATTGTGCGCATGCAACGGCGCGGTGATGCCGTGGCATGGGGCGTACTCGCATTCAGTGTGTATAGTTTGTTGATGATGGGGTATTTGCAGACGGTCGTGTATAGCGTATGGATTTTTGGAGCATATATCGTATGGCAGGCGTGGCAGCAAAAAACTGCGTGGCGTGCGATGCTGCTGTGGTGTCTCAGGCTGATTGGCGCAGCATTGATTGGCGCAGTATTGGTATTACCTGCCTATCTCGATTTATGGCAACAATACAGGATTAGCGCGCAACCGCGCTCAGCCAATAGTTTTTTTACGCACTTTATTCAAGTCATCAACAATTGGGACGGAGTCTGGTGGTATGTGAGTGTGCATACCATTCCCGAAGTATTTGGCAATCCTATGAGCGGCACATATCCGTTTCAATTTGATGGCTTAAGTGTGCCGGTTTTTTATGGCGTTTTAATGGTGCTAGCTAGCGTATTGTGCTGGCGCAAGGTATGGCTGTGGGTGGTGTGGTTGGGGATTTTGTTGGCATTGTCGGTATCGCCTACCTTGTTTACGTGGATAATTCACGCCATTCCCGGTTTCCGTTTTTCGCAGTGGGCCCCGATTTGGAGCGGTGTATTGCCATTGGCGCTCGTGGCTGCCTATGGGTGTGATGCGCTGCTGACGAGCCCACTCCGGCAACGCATTACCGCGACGATTGTCGGTTGTCTGCTAGGGTTGGTGGTGATTGGCGTGATGGCATTGCGGGTTGCCCAGCAACTGAGCATTGGGTTAATGTGGAATGTGGTTGCCGGTGTAGTGCTGATTGCAATCGGATATGTCGTGATGACCCGTCGGGTAATCCCAAATCTAGTTGTGGGGATGGTGCTACTAACGATTGCCTACAGCACCTACCCGTTGATGCTCCATCAACCGCGCACCGCATTGGTGACACAGTCGCAACTCGTTGACACGATACAGCAGACGTTACGCCCGAGTGAGCGCTATGCCGTCGTATCTGCGGAAATAGCAGATATATTGTCGCCCAATTTCAATACGATGCCAGGGCTAGCGTCGGTGCATAGTTACCATAATTTCACGTCGTTTTACTATCAAAACTATCTGCGGCAGATGGGCGGTAAATCAGTGACATTTGGGCGATTGAATCGCACGATTGCGCCTGATTATGCTGCCATGACGTTTTGGATGAGTAATATTGGGGTCGTGTTGTCATCTGCGCCGATTGATGATCCGCATGTGGTTTTGGTCAAAAAAACTGGTGCGGCCATGGTGTATCGTGTCACTCATCAAATGGGTGCGTTTTGGCGGATCCCCGTGAGTCTCCGCCCTGGGATTAGTGATATTAGAGTCGATGCCTACCATAATCGGCAGTTTCTGCCAATAACCACCGCAGAATATCGTGGCGATAGCCAATTCGTGCGCTACCCTGTGATTGATCAAGCGAGCCTAATGGTATTGAGTCAACAATATGATGAATTATGGCAGGCCGAGGTCTATGATGGCGTGACGTGGCACCCCACGCGGATTGTCAGTGTCAATGGGGTGTTTATGGGGGTCTATCTACCTGCCCAAAGCCACGCAATAAGACTGACCTATCATGCGTATATGCAGTATATGTGGATTGCCCATTTGATCTGGGGTATCGGATTGAGTGTAATCGCACTATGGTGTGGGCGGCAGTGGTGGCGGAGGGATCTGGTGCAACGTGATTCGGTGAATGGGGAATTGAGTCGCAGATGATAAACACTTACCGCCGTGCAATCATAATCTATAGTGTCTGTTTTGTGGTATTGGGAGGCTGGTTGGGGGTACGTGGCGATGTATTGGTGCCAGTCTGCCATGCGCAAATCAATGGTATGCAATATTTGACCCCTGCAATGCGTATCTGTGAACAGCGTAAATTGGCTGATTACGAAGAAGAGTTTTTACCAGAAATCGTCAATCAACAAACCCAGCCACATACTGGGTTTTTGGTGACCCGCAATGAGTTGAACGAATTTGGGCGTCAAGCCAAACATATTACTGGTAATACCCCGGCCAATGTATATACCTGGGTGTTGTTTCAATTAATCAAAGACCCCTATCAAATCCTCGCCACACAGTCACTCAGTTTGCTTTTTTTGTTTGGGTTGTGGGTGTTGTTCATTTGTCGAGAGCTCGATATCACTCCGACAGCGGGATTGTTTGCGGCAGTGAGTGGCGTGGCCACGCCGTTTTTGGTTTATTGGTTGACATTTCCGATGCATATTGCCACGGTGTGTTGGACCGCGGCAGTGCTCTATGGCATGATGCGTATTTTTCGTCAGCGTGATGGGTGGGGCTGGCTGGTGGTGGCATTTGCTACGTATGGGTTGTTTTTGATGGGCTATCCGCAAACAGCGGTCTATAGCGTGTGGATGTTGGTAGGGTACGCTGGTGTCGTATGTTGGCCACAGCTACGCCGTGGTATGTGGTGGGATGTGGCACGTCCGATTGGGTTTATGGCGTCTGCGGCAGTTTTTGGTGCACTCCTCACTATCCCCGCATACCTCGATTTATATGTACGCTATCGCGATTCAGCGCGGTTTTGGGTAACAGACGAATTTTTCTTGCAGGCAATTCAATCGATTACATCAGTGAAAGCGGTGTTGCTCTATGTTGCCTCGCGGTTTGTGCCCGAATTATATGGCAATCCGCTGGGGACAACCTATCCACTCGAATTCGATGGTGCAAATATCCCCTTATTCATAGGGGTGTTTTTGGTTATTGCATTTAGCTATCGGCGTCAGGTCGCTTGGTGGTGGTTGACGTGTGTGGGTGGTTTATGGCTATTGACGCTATCACCAGCATTGTTTACGTTGGTGTTGCACCTATTCCCCGGTTTTCGTTTGTCAGCATGGACCCCGGCATGGAGTGCGGTGTTGCCGATGGCGTTGGTGGTGGCCTATGGGTGTGATGCATTTCTGGTATTATCGATGGTCGCACTCCGACGCATATTGGGTTGGGTGATATTGGCGCAATTGGTGATTGTGGGTGTGGGCGGTATCGTCGCTGTGTGGTTTGCGTTGCCCATTGCGCCGTGGGATGTGGTACGGATTGGGTTGGTCATCGCCACCACGGTTGGGATGTATTGGCGGGGCACGCCGGTGCTACTGTGGAGCGCATTGGCAGTCACTATAGCGGTGACGGCTGCGCCACTACTTGTGCTCCAACCACGGAGTGCCTTAATTGTGACGACGCCGTTGACACAATCACTCCACCAACAAGTGCCGATTGGGGCGCGGTTTGCGATTGTATCGGCGCCGCTTGAATATTTATTAGCGCCTAACTACAATGCAATGATTGGCGTGGCCTCCGTGCATAGTTACAATAATTTTTTTACGCCCTACTATCAACGATTAATCAATCAACTTGGCGGCAAAATAACCGTATATGGCAAATTAAACCGTGCCATTGCCCCAAACTACGATGACACCACGTTTTGGATGAGTAATATTGCGGTAGTACTGGCTGCGCAACCACTCGATCATCCCAATCTGCAATTGGTAACGCAGCACGATGATGTATGGGTGTTTCACGTGAAACAGCGCATGGGGCAATATTGGCGGATTCCAGTGCAACAAGTCGCCGATGTATCAGACATCCATATCCCTGATTATCATGTGCCGCAACCATTGCCGATTACACAATATCAACACCGGGGCGATGTGGTGGAATTGCATTATCCGGTAGCGGCTACGCAATCACTGGTGGTGTTGAGTACGTTGTATGAGTCAGGTTGGCAGGCCGAGAGTTTTGATGGGCATATATGGAAAAAAATCGTGCCGGTGAGCGTGAATGGGGCTTTTTTGGGGATAGTGGTGCCGGCAGAGAGCCGTGCGCTCACTGTGCGCTATGTGACTTACGTGCAATACATGTGGATTTCGCATCTGATGTGGCTATTGTGCTTCAGTGGAGTTAGCATATGGTATTGGCGTGATACGCGACGCACCCAAAAATAGTACACTACAGATAATGGTTTTTTGTGACCCAGCGCGTTTTATATTTGATTTATGAGAGGAACGCCCAATGCAGTCAGATTTAGCAATTGCTCAAGCCGCCACGTTACACCCCATTGCGACGATTGCCGATGCATTGGGGGTTGAGTCGGAGTATCTCGAACCATATGGGCGCTATATGGCCAAAATCGACACTGCCGCTATCCACGGTGCGCGGCGCGCCCGCTACGTGGTGGTGACAGCGATTACCCCTACGCCCCTTGGTGAAGGCAAAACCACCACCACCATCGGATTGGGCCAGGCCTTGTCGGCCCGCGGGCATCGGGCTGTGGTGGCGATCCGCCAGCCTTCGATGGGACCGACGTTTGGCATCAAAGGTGGAGCTGCCGGTGGCGGCTATAGCCAGGTCGTACCGATGGAGCAATTCAACTTGCATCTCACTGGCGATATCCACGCCATCGGGGTGGCCCACAATTTGTTGGCAGCGATGATCGACAATCATCTGCACCACGGCAATGTGCTGGGGATAGACCCGTATTCGATTCGCTGGCCACGCGTCCTCGACATCAGCGATCGCATGTTGCGTTCGGTGGTGGTAGGGTTGGGGGGCAAGGGCGATGGTCCACCCCGCCAAGTGGGATTTGATATTACGGTGGCCTCTGAAGTGATGGCGGTATTGTCGCTGGCCAGCGACATTCACGATTTGCGGGCGCGCCTCGGGCGGATGGTGATTGGCCAACGCAAAGATGGCACGCCCGTGACGGCCGAAGATCTCAAGGCAGCCGGCGCGATGACGGTGTTGTTGCGTGAAGCACTCAAGCCCAATCTGCTCCAGACCCTCGAAGGGTCGCCAGCTTTGGTGCATTGTGGTCCATTCGCCAATATTGCGCATGGGAATTCGTCAGTCATGGCGGATCGGGTGGCGATGTCGCGAGCTGATTATGTGGTGACGGAGAGTGGTTTTGGCGCCGATATCGGCTTCGAGAAGTTTTGTCATATCAAAAGCCGTGTGTCGGGGGTGACGCCTGACGCCGTCGTGTTGGTGTGTACGATTCGGGCCCTCAAGGCGCATAGTGGCCGCTACAAAATCGTGGCTGGTAAGCCACTTGACCCGCAATTGTTGGTGGCTAATCCGGCCGATGTGCAGGCAGGGTGTAGTAATTTGCGTGCCCAAATTGCGAATGTGGCGGCGTTTGGGCGACCGGTGGTGGTGGCACTCAACCGCTTCCCTAGCGATCATCCCGAGGAAATCGCGGTGGTGCGTGAAGTGGCTCTGGCCGCTGGCGCATTTGCGATGGTCGAAAGTGCCGTGTTTAGTGATGGTGGTGCCGGTGGTGATGCCTTGGCGGCGGCGGTAGAGCAAGCCTGTCTACAACCAGGTGAATTCCGCTATTTGTATCCGTTGGAATGGTCATTAACCAAAAAAATCGAAACCTTGGCGACGCAGGTCTATGGCGCCAATGCGGTGGAATATAGTAGCGATGCCCGTAAACAGCTCGAGCGCTATGAAGCGCTCGGGTATGGCAATTTGCCCATCTGTATGGCAAAAACGCAGTATTCGCTGAGCCACGATGCCAGTAAAGTCGGTGCCCCACGCGATTATACCTTCCCGATTCGCGAAGTACGGTTGGCAGCTGGGGCCGGGTTTATTTATCCGTTGGCTGGCGATATGCGTACTATGCCGGGGTTGCCGACGCATCCTGGTGCCGAACGAATTGACATCGATAGCGATGGGAATACCGTTGGGTTGAGTTAACGCCTCATGTATAATGACGACAAGTTGTGTAGGGATTTATGGAGTATGCCGTGCAAAAGCCGTTGATTAGTGTCGTAATCCCGGTATATGGATGTCGAGCGTGTCTGGTTGCATTATGCGAACGGCTTTATACGACGTTGTCTACCATGACTATACCGTTTGAAATAATATTTGTTGATGATCGTAGCCCAGATAATGCGTGGGAAGAAATCGTGTTGCTCAAAGCACTCTATCCTCGCGTTGTGGGTGTGCGGTTAAGTCGTAATTTTGGGCAACATATTGCGATAACTGCAGGGTTACAGACAGCACAAGGTGAATATGTGGTCGTGATGGATTGTGATTTACAAGATCCGCCAGAGCTCATCCCCACGATGTACGCCAAACTTCACGAGGGCTTTGATTTGGTGTTGGGGCGACGGGTGATGCGTAATCATTCGAAGTTCCGTACCACGATGGCTGCGGGGTACTTTGGCATGATGTCTTGGATTTCTGATTACAAAATCGACGGTACTGAGGGCTCGTTTTCAATATTGACCCGTAAAGTTGTGGATGGATATTTACAATTTAGTGAGCGAGAGCGGCACTATTTGTTTATTTTGCGTTGGTTGGGGTTCCGTCATGGAGTCGTTGATTTTACGCATGAGCAACGGGCTGCTGGCAAAAGCTCGTATTCTCTGGGGCGATTGATTCGACATGCGTTGAATGGGATGTTTTTTCAAACCACCAAATTTCTCGAATGGATTGCTATTATGGGCTTTTTGATTGCCATGGGTGGTTTTTTGATGGTTATATACTTGTTTGTTCGGTATTTTTTGTATGGGTTTCTTGAGGGTTGGACCAGTTTGTTTGTGATTGTGATTTTGAGTACGGGTGTGATCTTAATTTGCTTGGGGGTTGTTGGTCTCTATGTGGCACGTATTTTTGAGCAGAGCAAACAACGCCCACTGTTTGTAATTGATACTGTGATTGGCCAATAGTGTTGTAATGGAAAAGAGCCTCGCATGACTGATCCGCGCCAATCAATTTATCGTGATGTTGCACAATATTACGCAGAAAAACTCCAAGCGCATGGTGAAACGCCTCAAGGGGTTGATTGGAATGGTGTTGAAGGGCAAACGGTGCGGTTTGCCCAGCTTGCGCAAGTCATCACCGCACCTACATATACTATTAATGACATTGGGTGTGGTTATGGTGCAATGTATGAATTTTTGGCACCAAATCCGGCACTTCAGCAATATGTGGGTATCGATATCGCCGCTGAGATGATCGAAGCTGGGCAACGACGCTATGCCAATAATGCGCAACTTACCTTTATCCATGGTGCGAGTCCGGTGACACCCGCAACGTATAGCGTGGCGAGTGGTATTTTTAATGTGCGCCTCGGTCGCAATGATGCCGAATGGTGGGAATACATGACTGGCGTGCTTGATGTGATGCATCAATACAGTACGCATGGATTTGCCTTTAACTGCCTTACGAGTTATTCGGATGCAGAAAAAATGCGCGATTATCTCTATTACACTGATCCCTGTCGCCTTTTTGATTATTGTAAACGCCACTACTCACGCAACGTTGCGTTATTGCATGATTATGGATTATATGAATTTACGATGATTGTGAGGAAGTAATGCCAACCAAAAAACTTGTGGTGTTTGGGAGTGGCGACATCGGCCAACTCGCACATTATTACTTCACCAATGATAGTGATTATGATGTGGTGGCATTTACTGTTGATGCAGCCTATATCAAAGAAACTACCTTTTGTGGTGTGCCAGTGGTGCCATTTGAAGAAATCAGTGATCAGTACCCGCCCACTGAATATGATTTATTTGTGGCTCTCAGTTATGCCAAATTAAACCAAGTACGCCGTGAAAAATACCTCGCTGCCCGCGAAAAAGGGTATCATATCCCCTCGTATATCAGCTCACATGCCACCGTCCTCAATGATGGGCGGATTGGCGAAAACTGTTTTATCTTGGAAGATAATACGATTCAACCATTTGTGACCATTGGCAATAATGTCACACTGTGGAGCGGTAATCATATCGGTCATCACTCTACGATTCACGATCACTGTTTCTTGGCTTCACAAATCGTGGTGTCTGGGGGGGTGACTATCGATGAATCGTGTTTTATCGGGGTAAATGCCACACTGCGTGACCACATAACGATTGGCAGCAAAAGTGTAATTGGGGCAGGGGTGTTGGTGCTCGCAGATGTAGAACCTGAGGGATTGTATATTGGTACGGCTACCGAGCGTTCGGCGTTTCCGAGTACGCGCTTACGAAAGATTTAACCAAATGAGATGGCATAAGCTCGGTTGCGTCTATACTCCTACTCCTTTGCATCCGTTACTGCAAAGTCATGTGACCAACCCACTACCGGTGTGGCTCGCAGAGGATGTGTATCGGGTGTTTTATAGTGGTCGTGATGCGCAGAAGCGATCATCTGTCGGCTATATTGACCTTGATATTGTGACCAGACAGGTAGTAGCTGTACATACCCAGCCACTGTTTACCTATGGACCGGAGGGGAGTTATTATGCTGCCGGGCTAAGTATTGGCGGCTGTTATACGGTGGGTGATACACGCTATATGCTGTTTATGGGCTGGCAAAATCCCCCCGATGGACGCTGGCGTGGTGATATCGGCCGATTAATCGTAAGCGCTGATTTACACACACTGACTCTCGCCGATGAAACACCGTTGATTGGGATCAACCCTACCGACCCGGTTAGTTTGTCTTATCCGTGGGTGTTGGGTGATGCAATGCACGGGTATCGCATGTGGTATGGCTCTACGCACACATGGGATGGTGGCAATGGCGAAATGATACATCCGATTCACCATGCGACTTCGCATGATGGTGAACACTGGGATCTGCAAGGATTAGTAGTACCCTTTGCTCGTGGGGTGGCACAAGCTTTTTCGCGGCCAACCGTTATCGGTAATGATCGTGATGGCTATGATATGTGGTTCTCATACCGTAGTGGTACGGGGCAAACATATCGAATTGGCTATGCATCAAGTGAAGATGGAGTGTCGTGGCGGTTACGCCTCGATGAGGTCGGCATTGATGTGTCAGAGACGGGGTGGGATAGCGACATGATTGAATATCCCTATGTATTCGATCACAAGGGTGTCCGCTATATGTTGTATAACGGAAATGGCTATGGGGCATCGGGATTTGGAGTCGCAATATGCGAAAACTAATCACGCCTGAAATCGAAAAAATAATTCGGTTTGGGATTGTGGGAATAACATCGAATGCCGTCGGTTATGGTTTGTATTTGCTGTTTACTTGGTTGGGTGTGCCATATATGATTGCAACAACGGTGTTGTATATCATTGGTACAATTATGGGGTACTTTGGTAACAAAAAATTCACGTTTGATGATACGCAACAGATTCACAAAACAATTTTTTGGTATGTGTTGGCATATTTGGGCGGTTATATAATTCTCTATGCAATGCTGTATGTGTTTGTCGAGCGAATGCACGTGTTTCATGCCTATGTGCAATTAGTAGCAATTGTGGTTGTGGCGGTATATTTGTTTTTTATGATGCGATTTGTGGTATTTAAGGAACGTATATGATTGTTTGTTGTAAATGTGCCCATTCAATTGAGGGTATTGCAAGTTGCTGTCCACAGTGTGGTTGGCAGGCTCCGCAGATTGATGGGTTTGTGGCGTTTGCGCCAGACCTCGCGCATGAGGGCGGTGGATTCCATGCTGATGCATTTGAGCGGTTGTATGCACAAGAAAACCGCCATTTTTGGTTTCGTGTGCGTAATGACGTGATATTGACGTTGCTCCACCAGTTTTCGGCGACGATGAAATCGTTTTTCGAAATTGGCTGTGGTACCGGGTATGTCATGAATGCGGTGGCGCAACACTTTCCACACACCAAAATTTTCGGTGGTGAATTATTTGTCAATGGGTTGCACTTTGCTGCCCAACGCATTCCTACGGCGGAGTTTATGCAAATCGACGCCCGCTATATGCCGTTTGATGCCGAGTTCAGCGTGATTGGGATGTTTGATGTACTTGAGCATATCGCAGAAGACACACTGGTATTGCAGAGTGCCTATACCGCATTGCAACCTGGTGGATTCTTGATTTGTTCGGTACCACAGCATCAATGGCTCTGGAGCAATGTGGATGATTATGCGAAGCATCAACGCCGCTATCAGCGTGGTGAACTCGAACAAAAAACGCGCGATGCAGGGTTTACGGTATTGCGGAGTACATCGTTTAATAGTCTATTGTTACCAGTAATGTTTATTTCACGTTTATTGCAGCGCAAGCAAATGTCATCTCCTGATGGGATGGGGGAGTTTAATATCTCTCCACTGGTTAATCGTGTGTGTGAATGGATTTTGCGGATAGAATTATGGTTTATCAAACGCGGGATTAATTTTCCTGTTGGTGGTTCACGTATTATCATTGTCCAAAAATAACCACAAAAAAGCCCTCCCACTGCGAACACCGCAGTGGGAGGGCTTTTTTTGATTAGGCGAAATAAATGCGGTCAATCACCATCGCACCAAACAGCAATGCCAAATAGAGCAACGAATAGCGATACAGTCCCCACGCCGAGGCAATCGTACCTTCGCGGTTGAGACGGAGGGCGTAGTAGGTGAAAATCGCTCCCAAACCGACAGCCATCACCAAATATGCTGGTCCAAGCATCTGCAGTGGTGTGGGCATAATGGTGACAATAAACATCAAGATGGTGTAGAGTACGATTTGCCAACGGGTTTCGGCATCACCAGCCACTACCGGCAACATGGGCACTCCGGCGCGGGCATAATCTTTGCTGCGAATGATGGCCAACGCCCAGAAATGCGGCGGTGTCCAATAAAAAATAATTGCAAACAAAAAGAGTGACGGCAGAGTCAAACTCCCCGTCATAGCTGCCCAGCCGACCAGGGGTGGGAATGCGCCAGCACCACCACCAATTACAATGTTGTTGAAAGACGAGCGTTTGAGCCACATGGTATAAATGAACACATAGTAGACTAGCCCTGCAAAAGCCAAGGCCGCCGCCAACCAATTGGCATAGACCACCAAAATAACGGCAGAGATTAGCATCAACACGACGCCCAACACGACGGCGTGCCAACCAGGGATGCGCCCACTGGGGATGGGACGACGACCGGTGCGCCCCATCAATACATCAATGTCACGATCGAGATAACAGTTGAAGGCATGTGATGCCGCTGCCATCAACCAGCCACCCACCGCCGTCCAGAGTACCAAGGCGAGGCTGGGCATCCCGGCTGGTGTGATATACATACTGGTAATGGTCGTCAAGATGAGTAATGAAATAACGCCTGGTTTGGTGAGGCTGACATAATCTTTGATTTTTTCACGCCAGGTATATGGTCCCACAAACTCATCTGCTTCGGCTGGTTTGGCAGGCGCTTCCGGAATTGCACTGATTGGCCACGCACTCCGATATGCCACGCTCGCAAGCAGGCTGGCAGTGATAATACTGAGCAAACTGATGCTGGTATGGACGATACTTTGCACTACCCCTTGCGTTAACACAAGTCCAACGACGATTTGCACAACGAGGGTCAGTCCGACCAGCATACTAATGCGTCGCGGGGCTACTGCATCGGTAAATGTCCGTAGTGTTTGGGTGATCGCGATAAGCACAAGTAACCCAGCCACCACACTGAAAATCCGGTGACTGTTTTGCAGTTGGGCGAGGATACCGTTGTCGCCACAAAATGGCAGGGCGGTACAATTGATGGCACCGATATCGCCCATTACCGCCACCAAAACAAGTGCTACGATGGTGGCATAGAGCAGTACGAGGTAGCGCGCGCGTGCTTGCTCCCGTTTGCCCCCCAATCGATGTATTTGGGCAGCGGTCATGATACTCACAACGAATAAATGACTGGCACTTATCGCCACAACGATACTACTGATGAGCAGTGTGGGCCAAATGAGTAACGGAATGCAGTTCACCATCACAATCACTGATGGCCAGCGTAATGGGGCAGTATATACCCACGCCAAAATCATGGCGAGGAGTGCCACACCCGCAATAATTGAGGTGGCGAATGGGATGATGGGAAGCATGAGTACCAGCCCGAGGATGGTAATCGTCAATACTTGGACAGTACGATTTGATGGGGCGAGGGTGGGGATTGATTCGTTCATTTGCGAAGCTCCTTGCGCGGTGCGCACATTCATCGTTAGTATACCAGCACTTTTGTGGTTTTTGTCACAAATTACGATTGTAGGTGGAAATTCGTGCACAGAAAAAAGCGACCAGTACCATACCGTGTATGGTACTGGTCGCTTTGGGAAGGCGAAATCAGGCTGGTTGGGTATCTGGTGTCCCCGTCACTGATTCAAAAATTTGCCCGTCACGCATGTGATGAATGATATCGGCGTATTTATGAACTGATTGATCGTGGGTGGCCATGATAAGGGTGACGCCTTCGCTTTTGACAATATTGCGCATGAGGGTGAGCAAGTTTTTGCCGGTGGTGCTGTCAAGCTCTCCGGTTGGTTCGTCGGCGACAAGTACGGGTGGGCGGGTAACTAGGGCGCGGGCAATGGCGACGCGTTGTTGTTGGCCACCGCTCATTTCTGAAGGGCGATGGTCGCTCCATTGCTCGAGACCCACCAGGGTCAAGGCTTCATGGGCGCGTTTGCGGCGTTCGGCGCCTGAGCGCACACCAATTATACGTAAGGGCAGTTCGACGTTTTCCCAGGCCGACAAAATCGGCAACAATGCAAATGCCTGGAAGATAAAGCCGATTTGATTGCGGCGGATGAGGGTCAAGGCGTCTGATGACATGGTGGCCATATCTTTACCGAGGAACTCGATACTGCCGGTGGTCGGGCTGTCGAGGCCGCCAATCATATTGAGCAGGGTGGTTTTGCCTGACCCTGAACGACCCATGAATGCGGTAAACGACCCACGAGTAATGTCCAAGTTGACGCCCCGCAAGGCGAGTACTTGATCGTTGTTGACGGTGTAGGCCCGGGTCGCATTGACGATCCGGACAATTGGTTGATTGTTGGTCATTTGGTGCGCCTTTTGAATGCAGCCATTAGGCGGTCAAATTGGCTGGGACGGAGCTCTGGTGGGGCATCTGCATCAGTCAAACGTCGTTCGCGGTTGGCGTCGAGTTCGGCTTGACCATCCCCTTCGGGTGGCTTGATGAAAATACCTTGTTCTTGTTCTTCCATGATTAAGCGATCACGGATACCGTAGCGTTGGCGTAATTCCTTGGGGATTTGTAGGCGGCCGGCCGAGTCGAGCATGTGTAATTCTTCGAGGACGGCTGGGGTAACGATGGTGTTGTCTTCGGTCACCACGGCGGTGCGTTTATAGGTTTCGCTACTGGTTTTGCCGTCACGGATGGCCACCACACGATTGACGAAATGGGCGATATTGGGGTCGTGCGATACGAGGATAACGGTCAAGGCAAAGCGGCGGTTCAATTCGTGGAAGATATTGAAGACCACTTCGGCGGTTTGTGAGTCGAGTTCACCAGTTGGCTCGTCGCCGAGTAACAAGGCGGGGCGGTTGGCCAAGGCGATGGCAATGGCGACCCGTTGTTGCTCACCGCCCGAGAGCTGGGCGAGTTTGTGACCGCGGCGATGATTGAGGCGCACGGCGTCAATCAATTCGCCGATCCATTCTCTGCGTTGCTTGGCAGGGATGCCGCTCATAATCATCGGTAGTTCGATGTTTTGTTCGACATCGAGGTAGGGGATGAGGTTACGGGCTTTTTGTTGCCAAATAAAGCCGACATATTGGCGACGGTAGGCATCGAGTGAGCCATCGCTGAGCTTGAGGAGATCATTACCCGCAACGAGGAGCTTCCCTGCAGTGGGGCGGTCAAGGCCACCGATGACATTGAGCAGGGTGGTTTTGCCCGACCCTGATGAACCAACCAAAGCCATGACTTCACCACGTTTGATGGTAAGGTCGAGTCCTTGCAGGGCCATGACTTCGAGGTCGTCGATGCGATAGAGCTTGACGAGATTTTCACAAGTAACAATTGCGTCGTTAGTGGTCATATGGCCTCTCCGAGTTTCACGGCTTGGAAGAGCTTCATGCGCCGGAGCAGAATTACGGTAATTGCCACTGTTGCCACCAACACAAATCCAAAGACGGCGTAGATAATCAAGATTTGTTCACTGGCAATTTGGACGGCAAATGGAGGGAAGAAGTCTTTTTCTTCTTGGGGTAATTGCAAGAACGGGATAAACAAGTTACTGGCAGTCACGCCAATAAATGTCCCGGCGATGCCCGCCACCCCAATGATGAATGTTTGTTCGATGGCGAGGAGTGTGCCGAGTTGCCCTGTTGATAATCCGATGGCACGCAACATACCAAGTTCGACGAAACGGCGTTGGAATGCCAAGATGGAATAAAACAAGAACCCGAGCATCGACAAAAAGGCTGCGGCGATGAAGCCAACCGACAACAATCCAAAGAATCCTTGGCGTTCGGGGCGCAGGCGTTCTTTGGTGATGACGGCTGGGGCAAATTCGCGGATGAAGGTTTTCATACCTAGTTCGATGCTACTGCGATACAAATCAGAATCGCTGATGCTACTCTCGGGAATCAAGCGGACCCATACATCGTAGGGGTATTGTCCACCTTGAATATCAAAAGAATATTCAAGGTTGCCGATAATTGGGGCTCCTTCGGATGGATAGGCCGTTGGGAATAAATCAATGTAGCCTTTGACAATGACTGGGACATTGACTGTCGAGTCAAGGTTATTCATCTGGATGATAAAACTATCGCCAATCCGCAGGTTTTGGGCGCTGGCATATTTGCGGTCAACTAATACGCTACTCGGATCTTCGGCCAAGAGATTCATGAGTTCGCCAAGTGATTGTTTAGCGTAATCGCTCCGCCAATAAACAACCGAGGGGAATTCGAGGCGATCAATCCCAAAATAATGGGCATCACTTGATTTGCCACCAACCACCACCGTTACTTTGCTACTTGATACCCGTGTCGAGTGGGATACTTGGGGCATGTTTTGGTAATCAGTAACAGGCAAAAAGAAATACTTGGGACCAGCGAGCCGTTTGTCTTCGATGGTGGCTGTAACTCCAACTGGTGCCGAACCAGGGGCTGCGGGGCTGCTACTACTAGAGTCTTGACCCATGTCAAACATCAACACGTCACCGCCAGCAACATAATGGTTGCGCTCGAGTAAGTTTCCATCGAGTGATTTGGCCATTGACGCGGTAAACCCAGCCAAACTGAGGGTCACAATCAACAACAAAATCGGCCCTGAATAAGCACTCGGTGTGCGGGCTAAATAGCGCAACGCCGTAATTCCCGAAATACCGGGCAAATAGCGTGTCACAAATTCGAGCAAGCGCATGATGAGTGGGAATATTCGGACGGCGATGAGGGCGGCTGCAAAAATAAACAGACTTGGGGCAATCAACAGCAAGGGGTTATTGAAGGGGTCGTTGGTGCCGTCACCACCGATGACGCCAAGTGATCCTTGTTGTTTGAGCATCCACCAGCCATAGCCGATGGGAATCATCAACAAAAAGTCGAGATAGGCTCGTTGCCAAAACGGCTGGAGCGTTGAGCGCGCCCGTTCGCTTTTGAATGAGACGATGGTGTATTTGGATGTAAAAAACGCCGGAATCAAGGCTGCAATGAGCATCAATCCGACGATTTGGATGGCACGAATCCAGGCATCTTGCGACATGCCGATAGGCAAGAATTCATTAATCGGTTTGAAGTCTAGGAATGAACGTGTCCACGTCATCGCGATAGCGGCGAATTGTCCCACAAACACGCCGATGCTGATGGCCAGCACGCCGATTAACAGCCATTCGATTAAGTAAATCCCCAACACTTGTAAGCGTGAGGCCCCGCGGCTGCGGAGCACGGCGATTTCATTGCTTTGGCGTTGCACGACCAGCCCCGCCACTAACACCACAAAGTAGGCAATCAATCCAAGCACGGGAATACTGAAAATGGTCAGGGTACCGGTGAGTTGGCGGACGCGGGTAATATGCCGAATCAATGCATCAATCGGTGATACATCGAGGCGCATTCCTTTGAGGATTTTGTTGGCCTCGGCCACCGTCCGATCGATCCGGCCACCAAATGCTGGCACGTCGTTGGAGCGCAATACGCTACCGTCGGCGACCACATACCACAATGCGACATTGACGGGTTTGGGAGTGGATCGGAGTAATTGGCGCGCAAATGATTCTTCGGCAGTGAAGAGTGTTTCGTTGAGCACATCGGGTGCATAAAACCAATAATCATCGTTTGCGTCTTTGGGTTGCCAAATCCCAGCGATTTTGACCGGAATCATGCTTTTTTTGGGGAAGTCGCGTTGGGTGAAAATATAATAGGTATCACCTGGCTGCAAGCCCAACCCAAAGGCGAAATCTGCAGACAAAAGCACTTCCATTGCGTCATCGACGGCTGTTGCTTGGGGCATGCGGCCATCGATGACATCGACGTGATCAGCAAGGTGATCAGCATACGAAACCGAGACCCAGCTGAGTGGTTGTCCACCACCACCGGATTCGATGCGAAGTGGGACTTTGTCGGTCGCTAAATAACGAGTCTGATTGGTGATTTCGAGTCCGAGTCGCCCCGGTAATTGATCCGCAAAATAGCTATTGACTGGGGCGAGTTTATCGGGTTCGAGGTTGCCTGATTGTGCCCCAAGGTAGCGGTACATAAAGGCAAACGGCGGGCGTTTGGTGCCATTAACGGTGCTGGTGAGTTCTTCGCGCAAAATGCGATATCCCACAGCCTCGGCATAGACGGGAATACAGACCACAATTGCGACCGCAATGGTAAATCCGGTGGCAATCGCCAAAATAAGTGCCAGGTTGCTCCATAAACGGCGCCCTACAACCACACTTATACCAAGTAACCATGCCCACGGAACTGCACGCCACTGGCGTGCAGTCGGGGTTGATTGAGATTCTGGAGAACGAGCGGACATGTGCGCTCCTCGCTACGAGTTTATTGACCGACGATGACGTCGCCTTCTTTGAGACCTTCGAGAATTTCGACCCGATCGCTACTGACAATCCCGATGCGCACATCTTGGCGGCGTTGAGAGGTGCCGTCTTTGATAACCACAAAGCGCCGACCTTCAAATGATCGTACGGCTTGAGGTGGTAACCACAAGGCATCTTTTTCGCGTTTGAGGGTAATGACCACAGATGCTAAATCACCTACGGTGACTTTCATATCTGCGGGTACCTGGTAATCGACGTGATAGGCGGGGTCAGAATTGATTGTTGATGATGACGATGTGGCTTTGGTGGGCAACTTCACGATGCTCCCCGTGACTGCTACGGCAGGAGCGCGGGCAAAAAAGATATCGACGGCCATGCCAATCCCGATGCGGCTGGCGTCGTCACTCGATACATTTTGGATGAGCAGCTCTTTTTGGGCATCGTTGATTACCGTGATAACCGAACGGTAGGCTTCGACTTGTTTGCCGGGGCCTGTTGAAATTTCGGCGACGATACCATCAAATGGGGCAATCAACTGCCCAGCCGAAATCGCTGTTTGCAGATTTTCGAGCTGGAGCTTGGCGGCAGAAAGTTGCTTTTCGAGTTCGGGGTTGCTGGTTTGGGCGGCTTCTTGGACAGAGAGTTGGGCGCGTGTGACGGCGCGCTTTGCTGATGCCAACGCCACAGGATCGGTGTTTTTGGTGAGGTCGTCATAGGCGATTTGGGCTTGATCGAGGTTGGCTTGGGCTGCATTAATCAACGGTTGGCGATTGGCTTGGGCCGCAATGAGATTTTGGTTGGCCGTATTCATTGCTGCAGTGCCGGCGTCAACGTTGTTTTGGGCATTGATATAGGCAGCGCGGCGGCGGTCGTACATGGCGTGGTCGGGGTTGTCTTTGACCCCATCCCAATCATACAACGCTTGTGAAAACGCTTCTTGGATGAGGGGCAATGAGCGTTGCGCCGCATTGAGAGTTGCTTGTTGATCAGCGATGGCATTGGCGGTGCTGGCAATCACACTCGCCAAATTTGCTCTGGCGTTTTCGAGGGTACTGCGGGCCCGGGCCACATCTGATGGCAGTGGGTTAGTCAAGCGGTCTAAATTTGCCTGGGCTTCATCCAAATCGAGTTGGGCGCGCTGGCGAGCCAAATCACGTTGTTTGGCTGCATAATCATATTGGATTTGTACTTGGGTCAAATTGACTTCGGCTTGGCGTAGTTGATTGGGCAATTCGCCGAGGTCAAGTTCTGCGAGGACTATTCCTTTGGTGATGATATCGTTGCGTTCAATGCTGACTGATTTGACAAAACCGTTTTGGGCAAACGAAAGCTCTTGTTGTTTGAGGGCGGCCACGGTGCCACTGACTTTTATTTCGTCGACTACTTCGCCTTTGGCGACGGTGTAGGTCTGCTTTTCGAGGGCGGGTGCCGGTGGTCGTGGTGTGGGTGTGACGGTGTCTTGAGTGGTACTTGCCGTACTACACGCCGACAATGTAATTGCCATTAGCAATACAACGAGCGTTAAACGCATAAAAAACCCCTTTTGTTTTGGTGATTTACTCACATACGTGTGATAAACGTAATTATAAACTATTTTAATAGTGTTTTGGATGAGAAATCTCGCAAAGTTAAGTGTTTTTTGTCAAAATATTGAAAGCAATCAGTATTTTTTGGTGTTTCTAAAGAAGTGTATGGTATTTGCAGTGCTTGATATAGATTTAGACATGAGTTTACCGGTGCTGTGCACCGTGTTTGTGAATTGCCCGTAGATTTGTAGTATGAATGGTATAATTCAGATAATGGTTTTCAGTGGACGAGTATAGTGGTGTGATATGGTACGCATGCGAACCCGCAGTGTCCAATTTAGTGTGAGTCAAGGCGAAAATCCGCTTCCCAACGATACACTCCTCATCTGTGAGGCCGAAGACCCGTTATCGATGGAAGCGCGTAAAGGCGAACTTTTTATTATTGTGGAAAGCCAACAAGAATTGGCTCGCCATCGCCAACCGTTGCAACTTGTCTTGCGGACAGTGCGTAAGTTTTTTTATGAAAACGCCTCGTTTAGTGTGCAATCATCGTTGCGCCGTGCCATCATGGCAGCCAATCAGGCATTGTATGAATACAACATGACCCAAGACCAAACCCGGCGGGTTTCGTTTGGGATGACCTGTGTGGTCATCAAAACCCAAGATGTGTATGTTGCACAAATCAACCCCACCCAAATGTACATCTTTGGTGATGGTCAACTCCGTGCCATCCCGTCGAGTGTGTTGTGGCGGACTATTCACTATACCCCGACCCCTGTCAATGTCGGTAGTATGCTGGGGAGTTCATTGAGTGTCGAGCCGGAATTCTTCCGTGCCATGTGGACACCCGGCGAAACCTTGATGCTGGTAACGAGTAATTTGGCGCAAGTGCTTGATCGCGATACGGTGGGACGGATTTTGCGTCTGGTAAACCCCGCCAAAATGGTCCAAGCTTTGCGTGAAGTCTGCCACAGCAAAGAAATCGGTGATGCCTATGGGTTAACGATGGTGCTCGATGCCAATGTCGCAGATGAAGTACCGGCAGTGTCAGGTGGTTTTTCGAGTATTACCCAACAATTCGTCCTTGCTGGGGACACTACTGGTTTGTGGTTTGCGCATACGGTGAAGTGGATTCGTGGTTTGTTGTTAGGTAGCGAAGATTCGCGGTTTGCTTCTTCTGCCAAACGCTGGCGCGGTATCACTCGTGATGAACAACAACGCATGCATCGCCCGGCGCCTGAAGTTCCCTATGTCGTTGATCCAATTCCTAACCCAGTTCCGCTAGATTTGGGTGAATCCATCGAAGACCAAGCAGAAGCCTTGGCAGTGGCCAAATACGGCAAGCGCCGCACCGTGCAATCAGACGACCGCCCGTTGCGTGTGGTGCATGCAGTTGATGTCGAAGTGCCATATACCCCCGTTGATACTGATTTTACGCGGCGGAATACCGGTTTCAAAGTACAAGTGACGGAACCAATTCGCTACGGGACTTTTTTTAGCACGTTGTTCCAGGGATTGTTTGTGCTCCGTTGGTTACCAAAAAACACAACTGACGCCCGTCGCATGCAATCTGCCACCCGCGGTGAAGGATTGTCGTATCGCAAGCAACGCCCCCCATTCCCGTGGGCGATGTTGTCATTGATGATTGCACTCGTGTCAATCGTGTTTTTTTATGGCAAAAACGTCGCCACCGAACATCGCTTGCAACGGGGCGAAAACAGCATCCTGAGCGCAGAACAATCGATACAAGCCATCTATGATTCGGCGAGTGAAACAGAAGCGACCCAACGCATCGAAGTATCGCGTTCGTTGCTCGATAACCTACAACAAAGCGGTATTATTACGGCAACCACCGAAAACCAGCAGCGGTTTTTGGCGATGGTGACCAAAATTGAAAAAGCCCAGAGTGTGGTACAACGCCGCGCATACCTTGATGATGTGACGGTAGTGGCTCAGCATCCGGTCAAGGGAGGGGTGTTTAGTACGATTGTAATTCCACCGCCATCCGATGGGTATGCCAACGTTGATAGTTTTAATTATTTTTATCTGCTAGATACGAACGCAGGTGTGGTATATCAGACGCCGCGCGATGGTGGCAGTCCTGTGCCGATGCTCCGTCCTAATGACCAAATTGGTGAAGTCACCGTTGCCAAGGTGTTTGATATTGCATGGCGTATTGACGGAGTGGTGGGCTTGGCGCAGAGTAGCAACAACGGGCCGGCGGTCTATTTGTTCCGTAATGGCAACGACTGGAATTATAGTATTTTGGCAGGAAGTATGGAGTGGCAGATTGGCGATCATCATGTGCGGATGCAGAGCTATGGTGGCAATCTGTATGTCTGGGGCGTTACTCAAGCGAATATTCTGCGCTTTTTGTCGACCCAAATCGCCGACTTCCCTACCCCATGGATCCAAAACGACGGCGGTGTGGCGATTGACCCTGCCGTCGACATGGGGATTGATGGGCGGGTCTATTTATTGATGCCAGACGGCACAATCCATGTGTTCCAAGCAGTACCAGATGGGGAACGGGGCTACGAAAAAAGCATCGTGCTGAAAAACATCACCCCAGCGATTCAATCGGTGGCTCGGTTGATTGTCACGGGTGATGGTGAATCTGGGTCGTTTTTTATCTTGGATAGCTACGCGGCACGGATTATTCAAATCGAAAAGCGCACCGGGCGGTTTATCCAACAAATCATACTCCCTCCTGACAGTCCAATTGTCCTTGATAATTTGACCGCGCTTGCGCTTGACGAAAGTCAAGCGCGGCCGGAATTATATTTTGCCAATGGCGGTGTGGTCTACAAGGCACCCTTGCCTGAGCCACCCTTGCCGTTTAATCAGCGGGTAGACAATGTCGTACTCCCGACTACTACTGTCCAAACACCATAGGAGTACGTCATGACAATGCGTGGAATTGATCGCGGCGCTTCGGCCGCGCGGGTGTCGGATCCGTGTACGATTGTTATCTTTGGGGCGACGGGGGACTTGACGCGGCGTAAGCTGGTGCCAGCGCTCTACAACCTGCGCCGCGAAGGGTTGCTCGATACCAACACTACCATCCTCGGCTTTGCCCGGCGCGATTGGAGCGACGACTACTTCCGGACGCTTCTTTTTGAAGAAGGCAGCAAACACTCGCGCTCGGGCATGTCAGACGAATTATGGCCGGCGTTTGCGGGGCAGGTGCATTACATCCGTTCAACCTTCGAAGATGCCGAAGGCTATATCGCCTTGGCACAACGCCTCGCCCAAATCGATGAACAACAGGGCACCCAAGGCAATCGACTGTTTTATCTGGCCACCCCCCCAGAATCATACGAAGATATCATCAAACAGCTGGGGGCGGCAGGGTTGGCCCAGGCACTGGGCAATAGTTGGACCCGCATTATCGTCGAAAAACCGTTTGGTCATGACCTCGAAAGTGCCCGCCACCTAAACAGTGTGCTGCATGATGTCTTTGACGAGCGCCAGATTTATCGTATCGACCACTATCTCGGCAAAGAAACCGTCCAGAATTTGTTGGTGCTCCGTTTCGCTAATGGTATTTTTGAGCCGTTGTGGAATCGGCGCTATATTGACAATGTGCAAATCACGGTGGCCGAATCAATCGGCGTCGAAGGGCGTGGCGGCTATTATGAACAGGCTGGCGCCTTACGTGATATGGTGCAAAACCATATGATGCAACTATTGTCGCTCACCGCCATGGAGCCACCCGTGGGTGGGGCGAGTGCCGATGCGGTGCGCGACGAAAAAGTCAAAGTGCTCCGAGCCGTGCGACCAATAGCCCGTGAAGATGTCAATCGCTACACGGTGCGCGGGCGCTATACCGCTGGCCCTGGCTCGGCGCCGGCCTATTTGGACGAAACTGGCGTTGCCCGCAACTCAACCACCGAAACCTATGTGGCGCTCCGGCTCGAAATCGAGAGTTGGCGTTGGGCCGGCGTACCGTTTTACTTGCGTACGGGCAAACGTCTGCCCGTGCGCGCCAGCGAGATTTCGGTGACGTTCCGCAGTGCGCCGTTAATGCTGTTCCAAGATAGTATCATGTCACGGACGGCCCCCAACGAGCTGGTGATTCGCATTCAACCCAACGAAGGTATTTCGTTGCGGTTTAATTCGAAAGTACCTGGTCAAGCGGGCGATATTCGACCGGTGACGATGAATTTTAACTATGTCGAGGCCTTTGGCAGTGAATCACCCGAGGCCTACGAGCGCTTGTTGCTCGACGCCATGATTGGTGATTCGACGTTGTTTACGCGCAGTGACGAAGTCGAAACGTCGTGGGCGTTGATGAATCCTATTTTGCAAGGCTGGGAATTATTGGGATCGCCGGTGCACGAATACGTAGGGGGGAGCTGGGGACCCGATGCCTCGCACGAATTCATTGGTGCTTCGGGGCGGAGCTGGCGGCGATTGTCATAAGCAGGACTGGTTGCACGGTGTAATGCACCGCTGGATGGGGAGTATAGGATGCGGCGGTACCGAATTTTGTCGTTTGATGGTGGCGGGATCCTCGGCGTATTGACATTGGTGGTACTCGAGCGCATCATGCGCGAGTTCCCTGATTTCTTGGCGCATGTCGATTTATTTGCCGGCACATCGACGGGTGGGATTATTGCGCTGGGGTTGGCCAAAGGGATGCACCCCCGTGATATTCGGGCCTTGTACGAAGGCAAGGGCGCGACGATTTTTCGTGATTCGTGGGTCGACGACGCCCTCGACTTTGGCAACATGATAGGTGCCAATTACGATAATCGGGGTCTCGAACAAGAACTCAAACGCATATTTGGTGATACTACCCTCGGTCAACTCCCCAAGCGGGTGTTGGTGCCGGCATTTGATCTTGACAACGTATCACCCGACCCCAAATTACGCAGCTGGGAAGCCAAGTTTTTTTCGAATATGGGTGGGGCCTTTGGTGACCAAGAAGTGCCGGCGTACAAAGTGGCGATGTATACCAGTGCTGCCCCCACCTACTTCCCGGTATACGAGGGGTATATCGATGGTGGGGTAGTGGCCAACAACCCCAGTGTGGCGGCGATTGCCCATGCCCTCGACACCCGCAAAAACCCGGCAGCCCCCCACCTCGAAGACATCGCATTGTGTTCGTTGGGGGTGGGGCAGTCGTTGCGTCATTTAACCGGCGATCGCCTCGATTGGGGCTATGCCCAATGGGCGCGCCCGCTGGTTAATATTTTGATTCATGGGGTGATGGGGGTTGCTGATTATCAATGCCGGCAATTTTTGCGGGACCGCTATTGGCGGGTCAATCCGGTGTTCCCTCCAGGCATCGAAATCAATCTCGATGACGTGGACCAGGTAAGTTATATCAATGAATTTGCCCAACAAATCGATTTAAATGAAACGTTTTTGTGGATTGACCGTAGCTGGCGGTAAGTTTAGCTCCACACACGCATCACCATTTTGACGAGTTCCCATGCCGTCAACAACCCTAAAATGGTCGGTAATGCCGCCACGACAATCACGTATATGAGGCTGGCAATCCGGATGGTGGGTGGTGTCTGCATGACGGTAAAGCGCGGGATGACACGGGTACGCAAGGTGTGTTGTACGCCAAGAATTACGATGATGCTTATGGCGGCAAACACGACGGCCGCCCCAAGGGAGATCAATCCTCCAACGATATTCATGTTGTGCGCTCCTTGGGCGTACTACGGGTCAGTACGCGATACAAAATCCCCCCAATAGGTAAAATCAACCAAAAACTTAGCAAGCGAAATAAAATCGCCGCCCCTAACGCCCCTTTGAGTGGCACCCCTTGGAGATGTAACGTAAACGACAAGGCAGCTTCGACTGCACCACCTCCACCAGGTAACACGGTAAACAAACTGGCAATCAGTGACATGCCGTAGGCTGCGAGTACATCTGGGTATGGCACAGCGAGGCGCATACTATGTAACAAAAACGTCAACGCTAAGGCGTGACACGAAAAAATAATCATTTGCAAAAAAATAATCCGCCCAAAACGCCACGGTTTCGCTGCAAATATTGCCCGGCTCTTGGCGATTTCTTCGACCAACAATTCCGCAGGGCGGATATTCCAGTCGATTCGGATGCGCCGTAAGGCGTGGTGGATTTTGAGGAGCCAGCGATTGACGGTGCTGGCAGGGCGGGTCACAATCAATACCACAACGGATATGGTGATAAGCGCCGTTAATAATGCTGAAATAATCGGGAGTGGGGCAGTAAAGTTGGCGGTGACAGTTAAATAGAGTAACCCGCCACTAAACATGAGTAGCGCTGCTCCATTCCAACTGAGTAATTCGGTGCCAGCTACGACAGCTACGCTACTAGGAGGGAAGCCGCGTTTGCGCAAGGCAGTCACCAAAAACGCATAGGCCGCCACGCTCCCCATCGGCACTGTTTGGTTGAGCATGATGGCCACGAGGGCAGTGGCTATTAGCCACGGTGATTTTTCGTGTTGACCAAGGGCGGTAAGTACAGCCCCATAAATGAATCCTGCACAAATAAACCCCACCACAATCATGCCGAAGGCGGCAATCACGTACGAGGGTTCTGCAGTCTGGAGTAAATGCCACGCCTCGCTGATTTCGCTCCGATTATTGTAGGCAAGTGATATAACGACGCCGGTGAGGATAACACCAATCACCCACGCCCACGAAATGCGACGAATTGCCATGAGACTCCGTTTCACGGACATAACTAATTTCGTATCATCATACCATATTGAAGTTGGAAGTTTGAAGTTGGAAGTTTGAATTGAAAATGGAGAATTAAAAATTGAAATTGGAGAATGGAAATAGTAGCGCCGCTGCATGCAGCGGCTCTACTATTTGCCTGTGTACGAATCGTCATGCTTATTAATGGTCGTGGTCATGCCCAAAATGCAAGTGCGGATGCGAATGTGGCTTGTCGTCATCATGATAATGATGATGGGCATGCACGAGATTGGCATCGAGCAAGAGCTGATGGTTGGCCAACAAATTACGTGGGGTATCATGTGCCACGATTTTGCCTTGTTTAAAAATATAGGCGTCGTCGGCGATATCGGGTACGGTATCGAGGTCGTGGGTGGCGACGACGACGGTCTTTTTGCCGGCGCCCCAATCAACCAAGAAATCAACCACACGGCTTTGGCTTTTGGGGTCGAGAGCGGCGGTGGGCTCGTCGAGTAAAATGACTTCGGGGTCGAGGACGAGCACCGAGGCAATCGCCACGCGCTTTTTTTCGCCACCCGACAAGCGGTGAGGCGCGCGGTCACGGAGGTGGCTGATTTCGAGTAAATCGAGGGTTTCGGCGACTTTTTTGAGGATAGTCTGCTTTTCCCAGCGTAATTGCAACGGCCCAAAGGCCACTTCGTCAAACACCGTTGGATTAAACAATTGCACGTCGGGGTTTTGGAACACGAACGCGACGCGGCGCCGGAAGGCATGGGCGTAGGCTTCGTCCATCAAATGCGCCTCGTCGAGGGGATGATCAAAGGCCGTGACACTCCCTGATTGGGGGAAGTACAAGCCGTCGAGGATGCGCAACAAGGTCGACTTGCCCGATCCATTGGCGCCCAATATCGCCACCCGTGACCCTTGGGTGATGGTCATTGAGATATCATTGAGCGCCAAATCACTAGTGGTGGAATAGGCGTAATTGACGTTTTGTACCGTAAAAATAGCGTCCATGTGACTCCTATGCGACGATAATCCCAAACCAAATCCCTAACCCACAAATCAGCGCAATCACGAGCATGGCAACATAATCGCGGGTACTCAACGCAAATTCATCGAGGATATAGACTTCGCCCCGGAATCCCCGTGATTGCATCGCCATAAAAACATCGTTACTTAACTGGAAGCTTTTGCTGAGCAATACGCCGACAGTGGCGGCGGCTAATCGGCGGGCTTCATTACCGGGGAGTTTGCCGATGACCCGGCTTTGCCGCGCCTCAAACATGTCGCTGGCCGATTGCAACATCAAAAAAATATAGCGATAGGTCATGCTCAAAATCACCACAATCAGCGTCGGTATGCCAAAGATACGCAATGACTTGAGGATATGCGTCCAAAGCGTGGTGGTAATCATGATAAACGACATGGTGATGCTGATTTCGGAGCGCAAAATCAAAAACGCCGCACTCCGCAACCCAGTGGCACTAATCTGCCAGCCCAGCCACGGAATGGTGGCGAGGATGGGCCCGGGGACCAAAAACAAGGCCGGTAATCCGATCATGCCACTAAAAACAAACATCCCAATCCAAATCGGGCTCAAGGTGCGCAACGAAATACGCGACAGCAGTGCCAGCCCAAATGCCACCACCGCCAGCGCAATCACGACTGTAATCGTGTGGGCTGATGCGGCGGTGGCAATGAGCAGCAAGGTGCCGACTAATTTGATACGAGGATCAAGGTTTTGTAATATACCGCGGCTACTCGCAAGCTGTTCCGCATAGAGTGACCGCTCCATGGCTTCGGCGAGGGCATCAATCGTCCGTTGCACAAAATTACCACGTTTTTTGCCGTGATGTGCCTCACCACCCATAGTAAACCTCGATCCAATCGTTTATTGTGTGACGTTACTTCGTTTACGTAGTAACTCGTTGATATAACCCAGCAACACAAATGTCAAAATCACTAAGCCAGTTCCAATGAAGGCAGACAAAATATAGCCGAATTGTTCGTTGGATACGAAAGGCAATACGTAATCTGGTAAGGGTGCTTGCCACAAACTTGCAAAACGTTCGAGACCAGCTGGTACCGCAGTAAGCGGCGCAACAGATGGTTCGGTCGTGCCATTGATGAAATCTTCGACGCCCCATTCACCCCACGCAGTGCCGGCTGCGAGTAAACCGAGCGGTGAGAGGATCATTAATGTCGCAATGATTACCCACAAGCGCCGGCTACCGTTCCAGCCACCAGAAGCGACCGTGGTTGCTACAGGTCCTGTGGATGCTAACAACGTCACATCACTGCGTTGTAAATAGGCCACCACACCGGCAGTGACAACTAATTCGGCGAGGCCGGCGATGGTCAAATGCCCAATCATCATGGCGGGAATGGCAATATCAAGGCCATACGGTGCATAGAGGGGTGTGCCGGCCGCATCGGTAAACCACAATGGCTGGACGCCGAATTCAACGGCGGTAATAAATGCCGCCACGTTGATTGCAAGATATCCTGCCAATGCGGCCGCCACCACACGCCGTTTGTCGGTTAGTGCGCTTTTGCCGGCAACGCCTTGATAGACCCAATGGGAGACAAGTGAACCGACAATTGCAATATTGAAACAATTGGCACCA
>CAISXI010000490.1 GCA_903889425.1 uncultured Roseiflexaceae bacterium
GGGCGCACCGCCGGCGTGACGATAAATTGTGAGCCGGCGGCAATCGCCCCTTCGGCATCAGCCACGGTGAGTGCGGTGCCCACACCGATCAACATTTGCGTGCCCATGGCACTACGCACGCGACTAATGGCGTCGAACGCCCCAGCGCCGGTCAAGGTGAATTCAATGGCGGTAATCCCACCAGCATACAAGGCCTGTGCGACTTCAACGGCCCGATCATAACGATCGAGGCGAACAATCGCAACGATTTTGGCGGCAGACAATGCCGCAATCAATTTTTCCACGGATTCGCTCCCTCAGTTGACACCCATGTCAGCGGGGTCGGTGTTTCACCCTGTTAGTATACAACGTGAATCACTCACTGAGGCTGTGTGTTTATATGGTGCCACTCGATTTAGCGATTGGGATGAACCTCGGTCACCTTGACAGGGATGCGACTCACCACTCCTTGCACCGTTTGTACCACTCCCGAGCGGGTAGTTAATTCGACGGCAACTTGGGCCAACATTTCGCTGACGTTGACCCGTTCATGGCGGGGCAATGTTACCGTGAAACGGGTGCTCAGTGGCTGTGGATCAGTATATTGGCCATCAACTGCCACCCGCATCACCACCACCGGGTCATTGCTGGCCCGAATCGGCACCAACTGGATGGTAGCAGTCGTGTCACGGGGCAGTAGTGCTTGTTGCGGCGCTTGTTGGTCGCTGGCATTCACCACCGCCACGAGTTGGGGCACCGTCGGCATCTCGTGCCAAATCAACAAGTCGTCGATGGTGAGTTGGGCACTCTTGCCGCGTGGGAAGCGCCCGAGGGTAGTGCTATCGCCGACCCGCGTAGGCAACGTTACCCCGGTGCGTTGGGCCACCAATATGCCATCAATAAAAAACTGCTTCAGCCCCGTCGCCTGTTGCCAATGCGCCGTGATATGGTGGAAGCCTTGGTCACGACGGGGGACGCGCAATTCGTCACTCGTGCCATCATCGGCCACACTCCAAAACACCCACTGGGCATGCCCATCACTGGCGACTTCGTAGCGCACTGCGATGGTACCGGCATATTGTTTTTTGGCATCAGGTTGGGCACTACTCGCAAACAGATAGTGCCGCCCCGTGGTGGCCTTGGTGGTATCTACCCACACCGACACACTGTCACCCGCCGCCTGCACCCGATCGCGCCCCGTCAACACCAGCGCACTCCCAGGCACAAATTGCACTGCTTGACCAAATTTGCCCGGTACCAACAGCGGATAGCCCGTAATTTGTAACGGAGCTTGGGCGAGGTCAGGGGCCACTCCGCCGTCAAACGCTGCCACAAAGCGATATTCGGGGCGGGGAGCCACTACCACGCTATAGGCCGGGGGTTGGGCAACTACTGTGGCGGCTTGGTCGGGCGGCGTAAAATCGAATTCACCGCGCAACGAACTATGCCACAGCCAGGTACTAGTGAGACAGGCTGGGTCACGGGGGCACGGGTCAGCGCCGTTGCCGTACCAGCCATAGGGATCGATTTGCTTGCCATCACGGCGCACTTCGAAATGTAAATGCGGTGTGCCAATCACAAAACCACTTTTACCACTACTGCCAATCACGTCACCAGCCGCAACCTGCACCCCTTTGCCACTATTAATCAGCCCCATAAAGCGCCGACTAAAACGATCAAGGTGCCAATAGACGGTGGTGTATCCGTCGGCATGGGTAATATAAACCCCGTTACCACGGTGCGTGCTCGCGTAAGCGATGCCCGCTGCTGCTGCCAAAATCGGCGTGCCAATTAGTTGATCGGGGAAGGCAAAATCATGGCCGTCGTGGCCATCGTACTGCACATCGTGGGCCCCCAAATAATTGACCACCACCCCGTCATCGTGGGATTGGGTGTCAACCGTGGGGTATTGATGGTCGAAATAAGCCAAATGGCGTACCCGCACCCCCGCTTGCCATGGCCGATAGAGGAATCCACTCGGTGGGGGGGCGGGGGGAGTTTTTTTGATGACCAAGGCTCCGTCAAAGTAGGTGGCAAAGGCCTGCACAAACGCTTTGACGGCCTGCACCCATTGCGCCCGCGTTCGACCGTGCGCTAGCACCCGTTGCATCGCCACCCCTTCGGGCGCTTGATTCAAATCGATGGTGGTGGTCACGCCATCACTAAACTGCACCACCGGCGGGCGGTCATACGGACCAAGTCCCGCCCGTAGTCCAGCCGCTGCCCAATCGATTTGGGCGGCGAATCCGCGGGGGGCAGCATTACTTGCGGTGATGGGGGTGGCTAGGAGCGCGGTGGCATCATCAGTACGACTCAGGAATTGATTGCTGGCTTCGAGCAACGCCAACATCATACGGGGACTTACCCCATACCAGTCGACCCTCGAGCGAATGATGCCCGCTGCGGTTTGATCACCGTCGCGGAAGCGCGCGAGTGGGCCGGGGAGCTGTGCCAAATACGCCGGCAGATCGGTTTCGACCAACGCCGCATCAGGCATGGCAAATGCGTGAGGGACCGGATGACCGATATATGTCCACAGCCACACCCACAGCATAATCATCTGGCCGATTTTACGGTATTTCTGCCCCACACCAAACCCTACTACTACCGAATAATTGTGCACTATTTCATTGCGTGTATCATACCACGTGCAAAACATTGGGCGAATCAACGGTATAATAGAGCATACCGTGATTTTTGAAAGTGTCGCGCTATGCGTCAACCACCCCGCGCCCAAGTACAGCCGCGTAGTACCGTCGTCCATGACATTACGCTCCACGATGATTATTTTTGGTTGCGTGAACGCCAAAAC
>CAISXI010000491.1 GCA_903889425.1 uncultured Roseiflexaceae bacterium
AAATCACGGTCAAAACCCCAAAGTAAATCAACCCACCAGGTAACCACATAATCAAACCTGCCAATTCTTGGTCGGCTTGGGCAGTCATCCCCCATGGGCGCGCGACGGCTTCATAGGAAGGATAAATCACATACCCGGCAAACGTCAACAACGCGCCGATTACCGTCGGTGGTAGCGACATAAAAAACAAAAACAACATCAACATACCGGGGGTCGAACGCGGGATTTCGGGTTGTTGGCTATAGACCGGCCACCACGACAATATCGCAGCCAACACAAACGTCACATGTTCGAGTGCATGCACCTCTTGGTCGCGAATTGCCAAGTCATAATTACCAGGCACATGCCAACCCACAAAAACAGCATTGTAGATAATAAAGACTGCCACTGGGGTAAATATGGTTTGCGCAATTGCACGCACACCGCCGTTGCGGAGCAGTAATGAGCCAATCTCTGGTGGAATACTCAATATAATCAATGGCGGCACGATTAAAATCAAAATTAAATGTTGCACCATGTGCATACTGAGCGACACCAGCGCCAATGTATCGATTGGTGATACCAACGCCACAAATATCCATACCATTGCCAACAAAAAGCGATTACGCATCAACGGTGTCGCACCTGCCACCTGCCACCGCTGAGCTAGTGGCCCAGTAACTACGAGATATATAGCAATGATGACTACCAATCCAATCATCAAGCGCGGCTCAAAATTCCATGCATAGGGATTCATTGCATTCCTCGTAACTAGGTATATAAACAGTAACGCGCCGCAGGGACTTCCCTGCGGCGCATAGAGAGCATCGATTACCCAGCAATCCCGACATGATGCGAAAAAATCGTCAAAAACCCGAGGCACAACGTAACTGCAAGCAAGAATGGCACAATAAATACCAATTGAAAAATCCGCGCATCACCACGTAAATGCATAAAGTACATTACGACACCGGCACCCTTGGCAATTGACAAGATGAAGAGAATCGCCAAAAACAATTCATGCCCGATGGTATCTTTGACCAAAAATATGGCAACTTCCACGGCAGTAATTACCGCCAAAATCGCACCGATCATCCAATAAAACCGGGTGCTGTGTGATTCATGCGATTCCGCATGCTGGTCGTGTGTAGCATGTTCTGCCACGTGACACCTCCATCAAATCAGATAAACCAAGGTGAAAATAGCCACCCATACCAAGTCAACAAAGTGCCAATACAACCCGACCAATTCCACATCCATCGGGTTTTCGGGCGACGCCGCAAAGCGACGCACTTTGAAGTAAACGGCAATCAGCCAGACTACACCGAGAGTCACGTGCAAGCCGTGGAAGCCGGTCATCACAAAAAACGTCACCCCAAACAAACTTTTAACCGTTTCGCCTTCGTAGACGTACTGCGGTGCGAGTTTGAGGCCTTCGTGATATAAGTGGGTAAACTCATAGACCTGCCCCAACACAAACGCTGAACCAAGCACAATCGTCGCCAGCAACCAAAACCGAAACTTGGGCCATTCTTTGGATTTGGTCGCCGCCAGCGCAAGTACCATTGTCAACGAACTTGCCAACAAAATTGCCGCAAGAATGGTGGTCAAATCTATCCCCAAATAAAGCTTGGGGTCCATGTGTTCCAACATACCCTTGGCCGCCAAATCGGCTTTGGTGCGAGCATAAAAAATCAAGTGGGTGGTAATCAACGCCGTAAAAAAGAGTGTTTCGGAACCGATAAAGGCCCACAACCCTAATTTGCGACTATCGACGCCAAGTGACCCCACCAACGGGGCTTGCCCAGCTTCATCATGCGCATGACTCGTCGCGCTCATACAATCTCCTCAACGAGCGCTACCGGCTATGCCGGTAGCGCAACGGTACTTTTTAGTGATGCTGACTGAGGTACGGCGAATCTTTGCGTGAATCAAGAATCCAACCACGAATCGCAATCGACACCATGACGATCCCAATCAAAATAAACCCGAGGGCTGCCACTCGCGTGGGCAAACCGAGGATGTCTTTGTTGATGTAAATGAAGCCTAGTGACGCAACCGTCAACCCACCTGAAAAAATCATCGGGCTAAACGTCAAGCTCGGCATGTGAATGTCTTTGGCGCCTTCAGTTTCTTCGTCAGTGTATTCATAGCGCACTTGTGACGGCGCACTCGACGGCCCATGATGATCATCACCGGCTGCATGGGGATATTTGGCATCCCACAACGGCCGACGGCTGTTGACCACCGGGATGTGCAAGAAGTTGTATGAAGGCGGTGGTGAAGGAATCGTCCATTCGAGGGTCGCAGCATCCCATGGGTCATTGCTGGCTACTTCACCGTTACGCAAGCTCGACAGGACGTTGTAGATAAAGATTAGCACCGAAAAAGCCAACAAGAAGGTACCAATGGTCTCGATAAAGTTCCACATATCCCAACCCATGCCCGCTTCGTAGGTGTAAATACGACGAGGCATACCTTCGGTACCCACAATATGCATGGGGAAGAAGGTAATGTTGAATGATATCATCATCAACCAGAATTGGATTTTGCCGATGCGTTCGTTGAGCAAGCGCCCGGTCATTTTGGGGAACCAATAAAACGCCCCCGCAAACAATCCTAGAATCGAACCACCAAACAATACGTAGTGCAAATGGGCCACCACATAATACGTATCGGTTTGTTGCAAGTCAATCGGCGGTGATGCCAAGGTGATACCGCTGATACCGCCAATGATGAACATCGAAATAAAGCCGATGGCATACAGCATAGCGGTCGTCAAGCGCACATCACCAGCCCACATCGTGGCAATCCAGTTAAAGATTTTGACACCAGTGGGAATGGCGATAACCATACTCGCTGCCGCAAAAAAGGCATTCGCCATCGGACCCATACCGACACCAAACATGTGGTGTGCCCACACAATGAAGCCGAGGAAGCCGATACCAACACCCGAGAAGGCCACAAACGAATAACCGAAAATTGGTTTGCGCGAAAAAACCGGTAAGATTTCTGAAATCATACCCATCACCGGCAAAATCAAAATGTAGACTTCGGGGTGACCAAAGAACCAAAACAAGTGTTGCCACAAAACGGCATCGCCACCTTGGGCTGGATTAAAGAAGGCTGCACCAAATTGACGGTCAAACAACAATTGAATCGACCCGACGGTGAATGTTGGGAATGCAAAGATGATGATAAAACTCACCACCAAGTTCATCCAGACAAACAGTGGCATGCGGTTGATCGACATACCAGGGGCCCGCATGTTGAGTACCGTCACAATGAAGTTAAGCGCACCGGCAATCGAAGCGATACCGGTCAAGCCCAATCCCAAAATCCAGTAATCCATACCTGCAGTCGGTGAATACTGCACTTGGGTCAATGGGGCATAGGCAAACCAGCCACCATTGGGTGCACCACCGGTCAAAAAGCTCAGATACAACAACAAACCACCGCCCAAGAACAACCAAATCGACAAGGCGTTCAAGCGCGGGAAGGCCATGTCGCGAGCCCCAATCATCAATGGAACGACATAGTTACCGATACCGACGTTCATCGGCATCACCATCAAAAAGATCATGGTGGTGGCATGCATCGTAAAGAGCTGATTGTAGACATCGGCACTCAAAAACGTATTGTTGGGAGTACCCAATTGTACCCGCATCAACATCGCCTCGATACCGCCCAACAAGAAAAAGACAAAGGCACTTACGATATAAATAATCCCGATTTTTTTGTGATCAACAGTGGCCAACCACGTCCGCCATGGGAATGACCCAGAGGAAGCCGTAGCGGGTGACACTGACGTCAACTTTTGCTCAGCAATCGCCATTGCTAGACTCCTTATTTCTCTGCCGGCATATTGACGGCGAACTTCATACCATCAAGATACGCAACCAAATCTGCCACTTCCTGATCTTTGAGCATTCCTTTTTTGATGACGCGCCCCATCAAATTACCCGGCTTGATGCTTGCAGGGTCATGCAACCAATTCGCCAGGTTATCGGTGGTATACGGCAACACTCCAGCAGCAATCGTCAGCCGATTCCCATAGTGGGTCAAGTTTGGACCAATCTTGCCTTTGGCAGTGGTGCCTTCAATGATGTGACAGGCAGCACATTGCTTTTTGGGATCTGCAAAAATAGCGGCACCACGAGCGGCATCACCGGTCAAGCCCAGTGCTTGGGCAGTCCCATTGGTAGCCGCTGGCGTCGTCGCATAATTTGTCTTCCATTGAGCAAACTCTGCCGGATCAAGCGCAATCACGCGGAAGCGCATATTCCCGTGCGATTCACCACAGAATTCGGCACAGAATGCCCGGAATATGCCCGATTCTGTTGCCTTAAATGCCAAGTAATTGGTTTTGCCGGGAATCATGTAGGTCTTGCCAGCCAACTTGGGAATCCAGAAGTTGTGCATCACGTCTGCAGCTTCGAGTTGAATCTGGACTGATTGCCCAACCGGAATGTACAAATCACTGGCGGTCACGATTTTGCCATCGTCGTATTGGAACTCAAACCACCATTGATGCGCAATCGCACGGATTTTCATCGCCTCGGGTGGCTGATACGAATTGGCAGCCTGGGTACGAAAAGTCATGACCGCAATCACCAACAAAATAAACGCTGGCGCAATTGTCCAAATGATTTCAATTTTGGTGTTGCCATGAATTTGCGTTGGTACTGGTGCACTTGCCTGCTTCGAACGAAAACGAATCACCGTGTAGACCAATGCACCCTGTACGATGACAAATACGCCAACTGCCATCCAAAATACCGGAGTCAATAAATCCAAAACACGCGTCGCATGATCACCGTACGTATACAACGTGGTTGCGGGCAAATTCGCACACCCAGCCAACATTGCCGCACAGCTCAGCACTAACACCAACAACGGTATAGTGCTTTTTCGAGCTTCCTTTCTCATTCGATCTCCTTGTTCACCTGCAACACCATGTCATCGATGATGCCACGCTATACACGGCTAACCGCTATCGGTACTTCTCACACGCATACCCGTTTACCAACACTGTGAAAATTCGCACACAGCACGGAAACTACATACCCGTTTATAAAGCATAACCTGCTATTCGTCAACTTGTGCAAAATCTGTGCAAAACTACACATTTACATATAGAGCTGACTAACCACTGTTTTTCTTTGCCAAAAATCTCCCGCGTACCACGCACCGGCTGCGATACACGCGGGGCAAATCACGCCAATTCGACGGTATCAATAAGCGTACCAAACGGGATATCAATGGTGGGCTGAAACCACGCCAAAAACTCGACATTCCCCGCTGGTCCAATAATCGGCGAGCGCACCAGACCCGCACAAC
>CAISXI010000492.1 GCA_903889425.1 uncultured Roseiflexaceae bacterium
CCGAAGGAACGATTTGGTTGAACCACTGGTTACGTACCGGCTTCGAAATGTTTACGGCCACCGGTCAAAACGGCTATGTAGCCGAAAAAGCCGAAGGGGACAAGGGCTGGTTGTTCCCCGTGGGTGACGAAGAAGCATCACTTGGTTACCCTACCATGTTTGATGACATGTTTGCCGCCTATGACGCCAAAAAAGCCCCCATGGAGACGTTTTATGATGGCTATGTAGTCAATGCCATCATGGATGCGGCCTATGCCTCGATGCAAACCAAGCGTTGGGAAGCGGTGCAGCTGGCGGATTGGCGTGGTGCTACCGATGTGCCCCATGTATCGGTGCGTCGTGACTTTGATGCCGATTATCATCTCATCAAAGAAGAATTGATGCCCGATGGCAGCACCAAAGTCATTGTGCGCCACAAACAAACGGGGGCGCTTGAGCAGCGGGTGCAGCGATGATTGTGCCACTGCAATCCGACGAACGATTTTTGGCAGAGGTAACGGCGACTGTGGCGCGCCGGCAGGGTGTGTCGTTGTGGTGGTTGGGACAAAGTGGGTTTTTGGTGCATTACGACGGTGTCTGTATTGCCATCGACCCTTATTTGTCAGATTCGTTGACCCACAAATATGCCGCTACCGCCAAGCCACATGTGCGGATGACGGCCCGGGTGGTGGATCCGGCGTTATTGGCGATGGTCGGTCTGGTGACCTCGAGCCACAATCATACCGACCATCTCGATGCCGAGACGATTGGCCCGATGCGCCAGACTAATCCAGCACTCGAGGTACTGTGTAGTGCCGCCAATGTCGATTTCGCCCAGCAGCGCCTCGGCATGATGCCGACGGGGCTGGTGCTGGGTACACCGTACACTCACGGTCCGTTTGTGATTCATGCGGTACCGGCGGCCCATAATCAGCGGGAGCAAGACGATGCCGGTCACGAGCGCTATATCGGTATTGTGGTTGAAGTGGGCGGTGTCACCATCTATCATAGTGGTGATACCTTGCGCTATGACGGTATGGTTGAGTTACTCCGCCGCTGGGTGATTGACGTGGCGATGTCGCCGATTAACGGCAACGATCCCTCCCGTGGGGTGGCGGGGAACCTTGATGGCGCAGAGGCGGCTCAACTCGCTCATGATATTGGGGCGCGATTGGTGGTACCATGCCACTACGACATGTTTGCCTTCAATACGGCGAGCCCGACGGTGTTTGTGGATACGGCGCGGCAACTTGGGCAAGCATATCGGGTGCTACAGGCTGGCGAATGCCTCAATATGTGATGATAATGGTAAATGCGAATTAAGGAAGCACCGCATGAATGATGGGGCAAGTACGTCAGTACCACGTGGTGGCTGGATGTTAATTGGCTTGACGAGTATTAATATTATCATTCAATTGATTGTGGCTGGAATTGTCAAATATTCGACCCAAGTAGCGTGGACAACGTTATGGGTGTTGGCACTTATTTATGCGGTTGTGTTGTCGTTGAATGTGGTGCGGTTTGTCGTCTGGGGTGTGATTCATCGGCGCTATCCATTGGGGATTGCCTATGCCTCGTCGGCACTGCTCTTCCCGTGTATTGTGGCGTTGTCGGCTTACTATGGCGAACCAGTGACTTGGCGCAATATTGCTGGTGTGGTGCTGGTGATGATTGGGGTCATTGCCTTGGTCCGCGACGTTGACTAATGTGGGTTGATGAATCATTCACCAAAAGGACAAATCGATGGCGTGGTTGTTTTTATTGGGTAGTGTGATTTTTGCGGTATTAGGGCAGTTGTTTTATAAACGTTATGGCATGACCAAACGATTGATTTGGTTGATTGTAGGGTTGGGGTTGTTTTGTTTGGCGGTGCCGTGTACGATGATTGCCGCCCGTAGTTTGGGTATTGGAACGGTTTACGTCGGTA
>CAISXI010000493.1 GCA_903889425.1 uncultured Roseiflexaceae bacterium
AATTGGCCGGCTTGGAGGTGATCGACGGGGATATCAAAAAAACCCTCGATGGCGGGGGCGTGTAAATCCATCGTCAAGACGCGGTGGGCGCCGGCAGTGCGAATCAAATTGGCCACCAATTTGGCCGAAATCGGCTCACGGCCGGTGGTCTTTTTTTCTTGTTTGGCATAGCCATAATAGGGAATGACGGCGGTAATGCGGGCGGCTGAGGCCCGTTTGACGGCGTCGATGAGGATGAGTAACTCCATCAAGTTTTCGTTGACAGGGATGCAGGTTGGTTGCACGATAAAGACGTCTGAGCCGCGCACATTTTCTTCGATTTTGATGCGTGTTTCGCCGTTCTTGAACGTGGTCACCAAGGCGCGGCCGAGGTTCATGTTGAGGCAGGCAGAAATTTCCTTGGCGAGTGCGAGATTGGCGTTGCCACTAAAAACCTGTAGGCGACCTTCCATATGCACCGGCCGGCCTCAAAGAGACCCGGCCTCCTCCTTGTCTATACGGGCGCGTGTGCGCCAACAATACAACTGAACGGGGCAACCTGTGTATCTGCAGCTATTGTACCTTGTTTCACGATGCTATGGGGAATGGTACACCCTGCCCCGATGACACTGTCATCGATGGTGGTCTGCGGTCCAATCACACAGCCGGCGCCGATCTGAGTCTGGCCGCGCAACACGCTGCCGGGCTGGATGACACAATCGGCGGCGATGGTGACTTCGGGCTCGATGGTGACGAGGGCCGGATTGGTGATGGTGACGCCATCGCGCAACAAACGGTTGCAGGTGCGCTCATGGAGCAACGCTTCGGCCGTCGCCAATTGACTACGATCATTGACGCCCCAGGCATCGCTGAGATCGCTGGTGGTGACGGCGCGCACGGCACCCACGCCCAACTCATTGACGGCCATGGCAATCAAATCAGTCAGGTAGTATTCATTGCTAATACGATCGGGTTGGATGCGGGGCAAGGCATCGCGGAGCCACTGCCAGCTAATGACCATGATGCCGCTATTGGCCTCACGGATGAGGCGCTGGGCATCGTCGCAGTTTTTGGCTTCGACAATCGCCACCACTTGCCCGGCCGTATCACGCACGATTCGGCCATAGTTGTGGGGGGCAGGCACGTCAAAGCTAAGCAACCCGAGGGTGGCGTGGTGGGTTTGTTTGTCGGCGATGACACGAGCGACGGTATCGGCTTGGAGCAAAGGGGTATCACCAAACAGCACGACTACATCACCTTCGGTAGCGGTAATCGCAGGCAGTGCTTGGAGCAGGGCGTGGGCAGTGCCACGGCGTTCGTATTGGGGGATGTAGTGGTAGTGGGGGCCACAGGCCGCATCGATGGCGGTGTGGGCATGGGGGGCAACAATCACGCAGACTTGACGAGCCTGTAAGGCATCGGCTACATCGAGTACCCGCCGGAGCATCGGCTTGCCTGCAAGGGGGTGCAGTACTTTGGGCAAGGATGAGCGCATGCGTGTGCCCTCGCCAGCAGCGAGGACAACCACGGTGCGGGGAGTGGTGGGTGGCACCATTTTTATTGCGTCCGTGGTAGGTGAAAAAAGAGTGGTTGCCAGACTAGGATTCGAACCTAGACAGACGGATTCAAAGTCCGTAGTGCTACCATTACACAATCTAGCAACGCAAAAACATTATAGCACAAACCATTTGCCCGATGCAAAAAAATGTGGGGATGAATTTTTGGGGAGGGTTTTCGTTGGCTCGCACAGCGCACGCAGAGGGCGCGGAGGCATGCCATTATCTCGCACAGAGCACGCAGAGGTCGCGGAGGCATGCCATTATCTCGCACAGAGTACGCAGAGGCATTCGTCACTTTCTACTTTACTTCACACTTCCGACTTCATGCTTCCTACTTCATTTTCACGCTTCCTACTTCGTCCTACGGAATCT
>CAISXI010000494.1 GCA_903889425.1 uncultured Roseiflexaceae bacterium
ATTACGGGTCTCTATATTGGGGGTAACTGTCGACGATGTCACCGAAGATGAAGCGGTGCGCGTTATTGATGGGCTGATTCGCAATGGGGGCGTTCATCAAGTGGTAACGATTAACCCTGAATTTGTGATGGAAGCACTCCGTGATTCCCAAGTCCGCAAAGTACTCAATAGTGCTTCACTCGCCACCCCTGATGGCATCGGGATCTTGTGGGCCTCACGGGTGCTCAAAGGGTTACCGATTCGTGAACGTGTCACCGGGGTGGCACTGGTCGAACGTTTGGCCAAACAATCGGTAATTCGCGGCTGGCGGATATTCTTTCTTGGCTCAGCGCCTGGTGTTGCCGAAAAAGCCGCCCAAACGCTCCGCCACCGCTACGCAGGATTGCAAGTGGCAGGGTGTTATGCCGGGTCTCCGAGTCTCATCGAAGAACCATATGTCCGTTCACAAATCAGCGATGCAAATCCCGATATTCTGCTCGTGGCCTATGGCCACCCAGCCCAAGATATGTGGATCGCCCGCAATCAACCCTTTCTCAATGTACCCGTGGCGATTGGGATTGGTGGTACCTTTGATGAAATCGCCGGTATCGTCCCGTTAGCGCCGTTGTGGATGCATAAATTGGGACTGAAATGGCTGTTTCGCTTGATTGTACAGCCCCAACGCATCAATCGTATTTTCACGGCGGTGGTGCGATTCCCGATTCGTGTCTTGCGTGAACGTATCTTTGGTCCCACACAACACACGACGAAGTCGCTCTAACAGAAACACGGGTTGCATGACCACCACGCGACTGACGGTAATGGGGCTCTTTTTTGTAACGTGGGAATTGCTGGTGTCGAGCCTGCAAATCCCTCGTTATTTATTGCCCGCACCCAGTGTGATTGTGCTTCGTTTTGTGAGTGAATTTCAATCACCGCAACTCTGGCATCATGTCCAAGCAACAACCAGTGTGGCGTTGACCGGGGTGATTATCGCCTATCTGCTTGGGGCAATGGTTGGGTGGCTCTTTTACCAATTCCCGCATATTAACGCGGGATTGAATTGGTTCCTGACGGCCAGCCAATCGATTCCCATCCTTGCAATTGCACCGCTTATTTTGATTTGGATCAATGATGTCTTTTGGGCGCGTACGGTAGTGGCCATCCTCATCACCTTCTTCCCGGTTTTTTCAGCGACCTATACCGGATTGCAACTCATCCAACCTGACCTCCGTGAAGTTGCCGTGCTCTTTGGGGCATCACGCTCACAACGAGTTTGGTTCATTGAGTTCCCGCTCACTTTGCCCGTCATGTTTAGTGGTTTACGCACTAGCATCGTGCTCGCCACCACCGGCGCCGTCGTCGGTGAGTACCTTGGTGGTCGTGATGGCCTCGGTGCCCTGATAAACATTGCCCGTGGCTTGTTTGATACGCCGTTGGTCTTTGTCGCCATTGTCTGGTTGATTACGATTACCCTCGGGCTGACGGCGTTTTTGACATTGATTGAACGACGTGTGTTGCGTTACATAATGTAAGTATCGATATTTGCAGTGCAAATCATGTACAAATAGTGTGCATTAAAATACAAAATTGGTATAATACCTCTGGGTTAATAATTTTGTAGTGGAGAATAGCATGATTCGGCGACTTGTAAGTATCTGTATTGCATTATTCGTGTTAGTTGCCTGTGCGGGGCAGACTGCACCTGCGGCACGTCGTGCCATCATTGTTGGGATGCCGTATATTCCAAATGTGCAATTTGCGCATTTTTATGTTGCTGCAGAAAAAGGCTATTTTGCCGATGAAGGCCTCGATGTCACCTTTGACTATAATTTCGAAAACGACGTGGTGCAACGGATTGCCACCAAAAACAAAATCGATTTTGCCTTGGCTAGTGCTGATTCGATTTTGTTAGCCCGCGCCCAAGGATTGCCGATTAAATCAGTCATGACAACCTCACAGGAATTCCCCGTGGCGTTTATGAGCAAATCGACACTTCCACTCGCCACGCCTGCCGACCTCAAAGGCAAAGTCATCGGGATTCCGGGCCGATTTGGGGCAAGTTACATTGGTCTGCAAGCACTCTTGTATGCTGGTGGTTTGACCGAAGCGGATGTAACCATCCAAGAAATCGGCTTTAGCCAAGTGCCGGCGTTGTTGTCAGACAAAGTCCAAATCATTAGCGGCTATGCCAACAATGAGCCAATCCAACTCGCCGCCCAAGGGACCGCGGTCAATGTGTTGCGTGTCGCAGACTTTTACCCCATGGCCTCAGATCAACTGATTGTCAATGAATCATTGATTAGCGGTGAAAAAGATGTGGTGACGAAATTCACCCGTGCGTTACAAAAAGGGATGCAGGCTGTCAGCGATGATCCCACCGCTGCCTATACTACGTCACTCAAATACATTCCAGAAGCCAAAACTAGTGACCAAGCAGTAATCACCGATGTCCTCAAGGCGACTGTTGCTATGTGGCAAGCCAATACAACGACGTTCGGGCTGATTCAACCGGCTCAATGGGTAAAAACGCATGAGTTGTTGCGTTCTGTTGCGGTGCTCAAACAAGATCTTGATGTCACAACAGCGTACGATGCTAGTTTCATAGTAGGCAAGTAGTCCGCCCCCACGCAATCCGATGCTGCGCCGTGGGATTCCCACGGCGCACAGAAAAGTAACACCAATGCGCGCACAAGCTTTTTTGTTTGACCTCGACAACACGCTCTATCCAGCCCATGCAGGGGTAACCGAAGCGCTTGAAGATCGCATGAATGCATATGTGCAACAGGTGAGTGGATTACCCCACCCAGAAGCAGTTGCGCTACGGCAACATTACTTTGTCACCTATGGTACGACGTTGCGGGGATTGCAACTCCATCATCATGTTGACATCGAAACATACTTGCACACCGTCCACGATTTCGATATGCCACATTTCGTCAAACCAAATCCAGCACTGGTTGAATTGGTGGAAACAATTTCCGTACCGATGGCGATTTTCACTAATTCTCCCCGTGAACATGCCGAACGAGCCATTGATGCACTTGGGCTCACCCACCTAAAAATGCCAATCATCGATATTCGGATGCTTAATTTATTACCCAAACCGCATCCAGCGGCCTACCAGATTGCCCTACAGGTAATCGACTGTCCCGCAGCGGGTACCGTGTTTTTTGAAGATACATTACATAATCTAGGGCCCGCCAAATCACTTGGGATGACCACTGTCTACATCCCGCATCAATTTGGCACGCCCGTTCCTGACTACGTGGATTATTGCTTCCCCGATGCTGAGACTGCCATCAGAGCCTTTGTGTAGCAAAGATACGTGCGAGTTGCAACTGCAACGTTGCGTCATCGCACACCGGCAACTCACAATGATTGTTCACACAAATATAGAGTGTTTCACCGCCGTTTATGGCGGTTTTGTTTTGACATAATAAAAGGTGCTCATTCCCCTGTGCATATACCACTACTGCATCCAATGGCATCGCTGCCATAGTGTGGGTGAGCAATTTCCCGGCGGTACCGGCCACTACAATTTGCACCACTGGGTTGGTAAACCACTCGAGGCCACTCAGTGTTTTGCCGAAGCCTTGTGGCCATCGTTGCATCAATGTAGCGGAGTGTCCAAGTAATTGTTCTGCTACCAACGTGAAATATGGTTCACTGATGATGGCATCAAGGCGGAGCAATAGGTCAATCGTTAATGCATTACCACTAGGGACCGCATTATCAGTGCGGTCATTGGGGCGGACGATGAGTTGTTCATGGGTATCTGATGTGTCATAGACAATCTGCGTCTCGGCATCATAAAACCGTTGCAAGATGATGTTTGCCGTCTGTGTGGCAAATTGGAGGTGCAATGGATTGGCACTGGACGTATAGAGTTCAAGGGCGGCATTGGCCAGCGCGGCATAATCATCGAGGAACGCCGGAGTGCTACCGCACACCCCATCCTTCCAGATGCGTACCAATTGACCATTTGGCATCATCTGCGTGCAGATGAAATCAAAGGCGCGGGTGGCGAGTGCGGTCCACGCTGGTTTGCCAAATATCCGGCCTGCTTGCGCCAGCGCCCGGATCATCAGCCCATTCCACGCCACAATGATTTTGTCGTCACGTTGCGGGGCGACACGCGTCTGACGCACGCTGAGCAGTTTGGCGGCGCACCGTTCGATGCACTCTGCCAACATTGCCGGCGTAATCCCTAGTGCACCACAGAAAGCCGTTTCGTTGCTACGGCGATGCAAGATGTATGTTCCTTCAAAATTCGGTGTTTGATCTGCCCGCATTGCGGTGCGAAAGAGGGCTGCATCACTCCCGAGCAATGCGTCGAGTTCGCTCGCACTCCAGGCGTAATAGCGCCCTTCTTCGCCCTCGCTATCGGCATCGAGGGCCGAAAAGAAGCCACCGTCGGGATGAATCATTTCGCGAGTCAGCCAGGTCACGATTTCGTGGCAGATCTGGGCATAGCGGTGGTTACGAGTCACCTGAAACGCTTCGCTATAGGCAGTGAGCAACAAAGCATTGTCGTACAACATTTTTTCGAAATGGGGAATTTCCCAATGGTCATCGACACTATAGCGGGCAAAGCCACCACCCACGTGGTCATACATCCCCCCTGCAGCCATCCCGGCAAGGGTCACTTCTGCCATCATCAACGCATCAGCGCTTTGGGTGCGTTGATAGTGCCGCAATAAAAAACTAATCACCATGGCTGGGGGGAATTTGGGTGCGCCGCCAAAGCCACCATGCGTGCTGTCAAAATCTTGTTGGAGCGTTGGCAGAATGGTAGTGAGTGATTGGACGGACAATGCATCGTTACTACCATGAGGTTTGAGCAATTGCACTAGTTCGTCGCGCAATTGGCTAGCGGCAGTGCGTAATTGATCAGCCCGATCGACCCACGCCGTATGTACACTTTGCAGCACCCGCGTAAATCCAGGGAATTGGCCACGATCGTGGGGTGGGTAATAGGTGCCGCCGTAGAACGGCTCACCTTCTGGGGTGAGAAACAACGTCATCGGCCAACCACCCTGCCCTGTCATGCGTTGCACCGCCGCCATATAAATGGCATCGATATCGGGGCGCTCTTCGCGGTCCACTTTGATACAAACAAAATGGGCATTCATCAGGGTGGCAATGGTGACATCGCTAAATGATTCGTGTTCCATGACATGGCACCAGTGGCAAGCTGAATACCCGACACTCAGTAAAATCGGTTTTTGTTCAGATTTGGCACGTGTTAATGCTTCTTTGCCCCACGGATACCAATCGACGGGATTATAGGCATGTTGGAGTAAATACGGTGATTGCTCATTGATAAGTCGATTCGGGCGCGTCATAGTGGGTGTACTTTCTACGGGATAAACGGTATGATACGGGAGATTTTTATAGGAGTCGACTCATGACAGATACGCACTTGTTCCCTGCCACACTCATGAGTCCACGCTTGACGTGGCGTGGATTACAAGCCAGTGATGTTGACGTAATCTACCGGCAGTTTTCGGATCCCGAGATGTGCGCCTATTTCAGCGATCCGCCCTGTAGTATAGCTGAAGCAGCCGATATTATTACGCACTATGCCGACATGCGGCAACCACGCTATTTGCGTTACGCCGCCTTTACACGCAACACAGGGGAGTTTATCGGCACCTGTGGGTACCATTTCTACAATGCCGAAGCCAAACACGTCGAGATCGGCTATGACGTGTGGAAGGCGCATTGGCGCCATGGATACGCCACTGAAATGCTCAGCGCACTCTTGCCATTGTGCGCCACGCATCTCGGTGTGACCACCATATATGCCTTGATTGGCCATCACAACCTCGCCTCACAGGCCAGTGTGCGCAAATTTGGCTTTGTACCCGGGGAGTTTTTGCGTGATGTGAGTGATCACGAACGCCAAACCACCGCCTGCTGGCACTATCAGCCTACTCGATAACCAAATCGGCTGGGATGGTAAGCGTGCATTGTTGGCCAACCTGCACTGATTGTTGCGCAAAATAGCCGTGCGCCACTTCGAGTGCATAGCGTACGGGTTGCGGCGCGGTATGACTGTCGTCTGTGTTGGGAGTCATGGACTCAATGGCCAAAATCGTGCCGTCGTCACTCAGCCAAACAATATCAAGGGCTGTTGGGGTATTGTGCATCCAAAAACTGGGTGTGGTGGGCGCGGGGAAGACAAACAGCATACCGTAGTGATCGGGCAGTGTCTGGCGTTCCATCAAGCCACGGCTACGCATAGCCGGAGTGGACATGATGTCCAACTGCATCGGCACCCCACAACCGCTGAGCGTGCCTTGGGGTACCGCGGCAGTGCTGATTTGCGTAGGGGGTGGCGTGCTACAACTGGCGCACAGCCCCCACGCCAGCAAGATGAGGTACAACGTCCGCATATTAGGGAGTACTGTAGGGATATGG
>CAISXI010000495.1 GCA_903889425.1 uncultured Roseiflexaceae bacterium
GACTCTTATTCGTTTTTTACACCAGAAACGGAAAACCATGACCACGGATGCAAATCGCAAATGGTGGGCACTAGCCGCCGTCGGCAGCGGAACATTCATGTCAACCATCGATGGTTCGATAGTCAATATCGCCCTCAACACCATCCAAAAAACCTTTGACGCATCACTCGGCCAAGTCGAATGGGCAGTCCTCGCTTATTTATTAGGCATCGTCTGTTTGTTACCGAGCATGGGGCGACTCGGCGATATGATTGGACGCAAACGCGTCTACATGGCCGGCTTTGTGATATTCACCATCGCCTCAGTACTATGTGGTTCGGCGTGGAGCCTCGAATCACTCGTCGCATTTAGAGTGCTACAAGCTGTTGGTGCCGCCATGATCCAAAGCATGGGCATCGCCTTGCTGGTTCAAGCCTTTCCTAGTAGCGAACGTGGCCGCGCCTTGGGATACAACGGCACAATTATTGCCACCGGAATTGCCACCGGCCCAGTGTTGGGGGGACTGATTATCGGCACCCTCGGCTGGCGGGCTATTTTTTATGTCAATTTTCCGATTGGGATTATCGCCATGTTGATTTCGTTGCGGGCGTTGGTGGCTGACAACAAACGTTCCGAACAAAAATTCGATTTCCTCGGCGCAACGTTGTTGGGTGGATCATTGGTCAGTATTTTGTATAGTCTCACCGAAGGACAACACGTCGGCTTTACGGTGCCCTATATCATGGCCATGTTCGGTGCCGGTATCGTCGGTTTAATTGGGTTTGTATTGTGGGAATTACACACGCCCGAACCAATGATCAACATGCAGTTTTTCCGTATTCCCAATTTTAGTTTGGGGATAATGACCGCCATGTCGGTAGGGATGGGAATTCAATTCAATTTCATCTTATTGCCCTTTTTCATGCAAAACGTCTTGCATTTCAATGCCCAAAAAACCGGTTTGATGATGGTTATTTCGCCTATCGCCATTTCGATTATGTCGACGGTAAGTGGTCGATTATCTGACCGGTTTGGGCCACGCTGGATCGCGCCGATTGGCATGGCACTTTTGGGCTTTGGGTTGTTCAATGTCAGTACCTTGACCCCTGATTCCACCGTGTTTGATATTGTTATCCGCGTTGTTTTTATCGGATTGGGCTTTGGTACATTCCAATCGCCCAACACCAGTAGTGTGATGGGGAGCTTACCCAAAGAACAAGGGGGCATCGCCAACGGGATTATGGGGGTGATGCGTACCGTTGGGCAAATCGGTGGCGTCACGGTGGCTGGTGCCATCTGGACATCGCAAGTAGCGGCGATTACCGGCATCGCCTATACCGATATCACCAAAGCCCCCGTGATGGCACTGACCCAAGGCTTCCAGACGGCATTAATCGTGGCAGCCTGTATTGTGTGGGTAGGGATTATCCCGGCACTATTCCGCAACAACAAAATGCACGAAGCGCCTGCCGCAACCTAAACGATGGTATCGCACGACGGGATACCACCACATGTCCCGTCGCCGCTAGATTGCCTCTATTCATACCCCTGACTTCTCTGGTATAATCAGGCTCACGATATACCGCAAGGAGCGTTATGATAATGTTTATTACCCTCGGGATTAGCATCTTGGTTAGTGCCGTAATTCTGATTCGCCACCGCGCCAGTGCCCGCCACCTCGCCCCCCGCCCGGTCGTCATCCGCACTACGCCCCGACGCCGACGCTAATACTAACAGAGCACCATGACTGATACTTCAATTGATTTACTAGCCTTGACGACCACCGAAATGGTCGAATTCTTGGCGACCATGGGCGAGCCGGCCTTCCGGGCTCGCCAAATTTCACGTCAACTCTATGTCAATTTGGTTGACGACATCCAACAAATGACTGATTTGTCATTAGCCCTACGCCAAAAACTCGCCAGCCACGCCCGCATTGGCTCACTCAGCCTGCAACGCGTGGTGAGTGCCGACAATAGTTTGACCCACAAGGCCTTGTTTAATTTGCCCACAGGTGAGCTCATCGAAAGTGTATTGATGATCTACCCCGACCGGGCCACCGTCTGTGTATCGACCCAAGCCGGCTGCGCCATGGGGTGTACGTTTTGTGCGACGGGACGACTTGGGTTGCTCCGCAACCTCGAGAGTCATCATATCGTCGAACAGGTGCTGTGGGCCCGGCGCACCTTGCGCCAGCTCCAACGCCAACAACCCACTACTCCTCCCCGCGCCACCCACACCAGTGATGGTGATGAATGGTGGGGTACCGACGGCGGTCACCCCGATGCCCTACCGCAAACCCTCGGCAACGTGGTATTCATGGGAATGGGCGAGCCCTTCGCTAACTACGATCGCTGGTGGCAATCGGTTGAACGCCTACACGACCCCCAAGGACTCAACATTGGCGCCCGGGGCCTGACGGTATCGACCGTCGGACTCGTGCCAGGCATCAAACGCCTCGCCGAAGAATCGCTCCAAATCAATTTGGCGATTTCACTGCATGCGCCCAACGACGAGCTTCGTTCGTCGATGATGCCGGTCAACAAACGCTGGAACATTGCCGAATTGATGGCAACGACCCGCGCCTATGTGGCCAAAACCGGTCGGCGGGTGTCATTTGAGTATGTGCTGTTGCAAGGCCAAAACGATACCCCAGCCCATGCCGCAGAGCTGGCCGAACAAATCGGTGATTTGCTCTGTCACGTCAACTTGATTCCATGGAATCCGGTACCGGGATTACCACTCGGGCGATCCGACCGGCAACGCGTCTTGGCATTCCAACGCGTCCTGCAAGAAGAACGCGTGCCCTGTACGGTGCGGGTGGAGCGGGGGGTGTCGATTGCCGCAGCGTGTGGGCAATTGGCAGGAGCACCCATTACCGGCCCCTAAAAGGACGTGTCATGTATTTACCCATGTTGATGTTAATACGCCGGATTATCGGTGCACTCTTTTTGATCATCGGTATTATTGGGCTTATCATGCCCATATTACCCGGTTGGCCATTCCTCATCCCAGGGATTGCCCTACTCGGCAGTCGCGACCCTTGGTTGCGCTTTATCCACCTTGGGATTATTCGGTTGCTCAAATTCATCAAAACCCGCCAGACGCCGTGGATTCGCCAGAGCGGTGAACGCTTGTTTGAAGCCTATAAACAGACACGCACCTTCGTGGCACCACTGATTATTCGAAGCGAACATGCTATCGAGCGCTGGGTCGGCTATACCCCCAAAAATCCACCACAGGCATAGACGTGCTATGATTTGGTAGAGTTTGTTTCGCTACCACGAGGAATGCATGAGCACCAAACCCCAAAACGTCAAGGGCATGCGCGACCTGCTGCCCCCAGCTATGATGTTGCGCCAACACATTATTCAGACCCTGCGTAGCGTGTTTGAGCGCTATGGCTTCGAACCCCTGCAAACCCCCGCCCTCGAATATGCCGAAACCATCGAAGGCAAATTGGGTGACGAAGAACGCTTGATTTATCGCTTCGAAGATCATGGCGGTCGCAAATTAGCCATGCGCTACGACCAAACCGTGCCCTTGGCGCGGGTCGTCGCCCAATACCAATCACAGCTGCAATTGCCGTGGCGGCGCTACGCCGTCGGCGCATCGTACCGCGGCGAACGTACCCAACGCGGCCGCTACCGTGAGTTTTATCAAGCAGACGTCGATATCGTCGGCTCGGCCTCCCCCATCGCCGATGCCGAAATCATCGCCGTCCTCAGCGACGCATTAACCGCCCTCGGCTTCGATAATTTCGTCACCTTGCTGAGCCACCGCCAAATCCTGAGCGGTATCGCCCGCGTGTCGGGGCTCGACGAATCTGCCGCCGGTGGCGTCTACCGTGCCATCGACAAATTAGACAAAATCGGCCCCGACGGTGTCCGCACCGAACTCGCCAACAACGGCGTGGCCGCTGAGGCCATCGAGCGCATTCTGACCCTCGTATCGCTCACCGGCGATAGTATCAGTGTGCTCGACACCCTCGCCCACGAGCTAGCTGGCGACGAACGGGCCCAAGCCGCCATCACCAACCTGCGCGCCATCATCGCCGCCGCCAGTGCTATGGGAGTGCCTAGCAATCGCTATAGCGTGGCACCACGCCTCGCTCGTGGCTTGTCGTACTACACTGGCATGGTCTGCGAAGCAGTGGTTGAATCCCCGCCCATGGGGTCGTTGCTGGGTGGCGGGCGTTACGATGATCTCATCGGGCAATTTGCTGACCGCTCATTGCCGACCGTCGGGATTGCCTTTGGGCTTGATCGCTTGCACGACGTGATGGAAGAACTGGGCATGGGGCCCCGTGGTGCCATGGCTGATTTGTTTGTGACCATCTTTAGTGCCGACAGTCTGGCAGCCAACCTCACCATCGCCAACCAACTGCGGGCAGCAGGGCTCAACGTCGAAGTGGCACTCGATGCCCACGAACGCTTAGGCAAGCAACTCCAAGCGGCCAATCGGCGCGGGATTCCCTTTGCGGTAATCCA
>CAISXI010000496.1 GCA_903889425.1 uncultured Roseiflexaceae bacterium
TCCAAACGCGAAGTGCGCCGCCAAATCCTCAAGGCGATTGCCCTGCCCGGCCACCAAGTCCCCTTTGCCAGCCGCGATTTGCCCATCGCCCGCGGTTGGGGCACCGGCGGCCTACAAATCACCATGGCCATCATCGCTGCAGACGATACCCTCAAAGTCATCGACCAAGGCGACGACGAAAGTGTCAATGCGGTCAATCTGCGTCGACTGTTGCAACGCACCACCGGGGTCACGACGACGGTCGACACCACTGCGGCCTCGATTATCCAGACCCGCCACCGTATCCCCGAAGAACCAATGCGCCGCGACCAGATTTTGGTACTCCAAGTGCCCATGGTTGACCCATTGCGTTGGGTGGAACCGAACCTCGAGCGCGCCACCATCATGCACGGCGAATCTGATTACGGCCGCATGTGGGTTTACATGTACGAAAGTGTCGTCAAAGCGGGCGATTTGCGCATCGCCACCCAATACCCGGTGATTGTAGCCGGGCGTTACATGATGGATACCACTCCCATCCCACGCTGGGATGTGATGCGTCTGCACAACGCCGAAGCACTCTTTTTGTTTGGGGCTGGCCGTGAAAAACGCATCTATGCCGTGCCACCTTATACCACCATTGAACCACTGCAATTCGAGGATTTCCGCTTCAAAACCGAATTCGTGGCTGGTCAGATTTGTGCCCGCTGTGGCGCCCAAGATACCTTTTTGACCTCGCATTTTGTGGTAGACAGTGACCATCCCGATGGCGGTCATTGGCGGAGCAGTTGCTCTGACACGAGCTTTTGTGACAAACGTGTATTGGTCAATGCAACCACTCAGGAGGCGCCCCAATGACCGCACCCACATGGATTTTGCACGCCAGCGGGCTCAACAAACAGTACGGACCTGGATGCCCCCGCTGCCAACAATTTACGGGCCCCGCCCACAACAATAGTCAATGTCCCGTCTGCAATACCGTCTACGCCTGTGTCGATGCCGGATTTACCCTGCACCAAGGCGAAGTATTGGGGATTGTGGGCGAGAGTGGCAGTGGCAAAAGCACTTTGCTCCAAATGGTCAACCTCGCCACCGCCGCCGATAGCGGGCATATTTGGTATCGCGAACCACGCACGCCCGACGCAGATCCCGTCGATTTGTTGCAAATGGACGCCTACCGCAGCCGCCACTTCCGCAACGACCGCCTCGGTATCGTCTATCAACGCCCCGAATTAGGCCTCAATATGCGCTTTACGGTGGGGGGCAATGTCGCCGAAAAGCTACTACTTGCCAATTGGCGTCACGTCGGCAACATCCGCACCCGCATCCGCGAGCTGATGGAACAGACCGAACTCCCCCCCGAGCGTATCGACGACGACCCGCACACCTTTAGTGGGGGCATGCTCCAGCGTGTCCAAATCGCCAAAGCGTTATCGAGTAGCCCCAGCTTGCTGTTGCTCGACGAAGTCACCAGTGGCCTCGACTTGTCGGTGCAAGCCCGCGTACTCGACCTAATCCGGCGCATCCAATGGGAGCAGCAGATGACCATGTTGCTGGTGTCCCACGATTTGGGAGTGATCAAACAGCTCGCACGCCGCACCATTGTCATGAAAAACGGACATATTGTGGAAAGTGGCTTGACCGACCAAATCCTCGAAGACCCGCAACATCCCTATACGCAACTGCTCGTTTCTTCGGCGCTATAAGGACATACACCATGACTGTGCCACTATTGCACGTAAAAAATTTGCATAAATCATTTGTGCTCCATCTCATCGATGGCCGCACCATTGATCCCATCCAAGACGTCAGCTTTACCGTCGACAGCAATCAACATTTTTTGTTGTGGGGCCGTAGCGGTATCGGCAAAACCAGCATCCTCAAGTGTATTTATCGCTCATATTTGGCCAGCAGTGGCGAGATTTGGTTCAGCTCTGACCAATTCGGCAGTGTCGACATGATCCAAGCCGATGACAGCATGGTGCTTAAATTGCGCCACCGCGAAATCGGCTACTGCTCGCAATTCCTCAAAGTATTGCCTCGCGTCGCCGCCCTCGATGTCATCACCGAGCCATTAGTACGCCAAGGCATGCCCCAAGCCCAAGCCCACGACATCGGTCGTGAATGGCTGACGCAACTGGGCATTGCCCAACGCTTGTGGCATGCCAGCCCGGTCACGTTTAGCGGTGGCGAACAACAACGCATCAACCTCGGGCGGGCGTTTATTGCCTCGCCACGTCTGTTGTTGCTCGATGAGCCTACGGCCAGCCTCGACGCTGGCTCCAAGCAAATCGTCGTTGAGATGATTCAACGCGCCCAACAGCGCGGCACCGCCGTCTTGACTGTTTCGCACGACCTCGATACGCTCGCCAAGCTCGCTGATGGCCAGCTTGCCCTATAGCCAGAGGAAGTCATGTCGATATTACTTACCAATGCCACTATCGTTTTGCGTGACGCAGTCATCACCAATGGCTGGTTACTGATCGAGGCTGACCTCATCGCCGGCGTGGGCGCCATGCCCCACGCCCCCTCCATTCATGGGACGACGGTACGCGATCTGGGTGGGGCGTTGCTGATGCCAGGAGTGATTGATTTGCATTGCGACACCATTGAAAAAATGGTACAACCCCGCCCCGGCGTCGAAATCGACGGCGCCGTCGCCTTGCACATCACCGACCGCCTGCTGGTCAACAGCGGTGTGACCTGCGAGTTCCACTCGTTGTCGCTCGACGACGCCGAATTTGGGGTGCGCAACGAAGATTTCATCCAAAATTTCATCAACGAAATCAATCGCGCCGACCACGCCAGCGTCCGGCATTATGTCCACGCCCGGGTCGAAATCAGCAGCGCCCGCGGTGCCTATGCCCTTAGTCAGATTATCGACCAACCGGCAGTCAAACTCGTGTCGATTATGGATCATAGTCCGGGTCAAGGCCAATATGTGACCGATGAGTCATTTCGCTATTACGTCGCCAAAACCACGGGGCGGACGGATAGCGAAATCGACGAAATCATCCGCACCAAAGCCCAACTCAAAGCGGGCATCCCCGAACGCATCGATTACGTCGTGCAACTCTGCCGTAACGCCCACATCCCCATCGCCACCCACGATGACGACACCATCGAAAAAATCAATGCATGGGTCGAAATGGGCATCGGCATCAGTGAATTCCCCACCACCATGGAGGCTGCCGCCGCCGCCCACCACCACGGTATGTTGGTAGGGATGGGTGCGCCCAACGTCTTGCGTGGGCGATCGAGTGGCGGCAACCTCAGTGCAAATGACGCCATCCGGGCCGGGCATGTCGATTGGCTCTGTGCCGATTATTACCCGGCTGCCATGATTCCGGCGGCATTCGCACTCGTCGACCAAGGCCTGCTTGATTTGTCCAGCGCCATCGCCTTGATTACCGCTAACCCGGCCCAAGCCATCGGCATGGAACATCAGATTGGCCAAATTGCCGTAGGGCTGAGCGCCGATCTCGTGGTGGTGGCGCGCACCCCACAACCCATCGTGCGCGATGTGTATGTGGGTGGCGTGCAGGTGCTCGCCACCCAAGCCGCTCCCCGCTAATCAGCTAGCGGTGCAATTCTGCCAGCACTTGGGGTTCGATGTTGCCGCCACACAAAATCACCCCAAGTTTGCGCACGCCGCTGGGAAGTTTGCCAGCGAGGAGTGCACCTGGACCGGTGCCGGCACTGGGCTCGATAACTTGTTTGAGATAAGCCATGACGTAGCGCGTGCCGGCGGCGATTTCGGCTTCGCTGACGGTGATAATCGCCTCGACGTGCTGTTGCACCAACGGGAAGGTAATCTTCCCCGGCGTAGTAATCCGCAAGCCATCGGCCATGGTATCGGGCGGCGCAATCGTCACTCGCGTCCCTTGGCGCA
>CAISXI010000497.1 GCA_903889425.1 uncultured Roseiflexaceae bacterium
AATGACTTGAATGGTCAAACCGGTGATAGCACCAATCTCGGTGGGAGCACCGCGCTGCCTGCGCAGGTACCGAGCATCACTGCCAGTAAAGTGGCGGTGAGTGCCGCGAGTAGCTGTGCGGTGCTGACGACGGGTCAAGTGCAGTGTTGGGGTGACGATAGTAGCGGCGCACTCGGTGACAGCAGTACCGATAACAGTGGTGCGAGCGCCGTTACCGTCGTTGATATGGCGAGTGCGACCCTGACCGGTATCAGTGATATCGCCGCTAGTGCGGCTAGTTTTTGTGCCCTCAAAAGTAGCGGTACCGTCTGGTGCTGGGGTGACAATAGTAGTGGGCAGTTGGGGAGTGGTGACAACACCGCGACTGATGCAGCCCAGCAAGTCAGTGGCTTAACGGGTATCACGACAATTTCAGGGGGCATCCCGACCACCGGGAGTAGCGGTGGCAGTTTTTGTGCCATCGCCACCAGTGGCACGACCTATTGTTGGGGTGAAGCCGGCATGGGTGACAATTCGGGCGGTGGGGCACTGGCCCCAGTCGCAGTGAGTGCAATCACGGATGCCAGTAGCATGGCGCGGTCACAAGGGCATGCCTGTGCGATTAGTACGGCCAGTCTCATCTATTGCTGGGGTGACAATAGTAATGGTCAAATCGGTGATGGCGGCGTCATGCAAAATGATGTCCCCACCGTCCTGAGTGATTTCTCGAGCGTTGGCACCGCCACAGCCACCAAAACAGCTACTGCGACGAAAACTCCCACCAATACCCGTACTGATACAGCAACCCGTACCAGTACCCCCACTGCCAGCAATACCCGCACCAATACCCCCACCCGTACCAACACGCCTACCCGCACAGATACCCCCACCGCCAGTGATACTCCTACCGCCAGCGATACTCCTACCGCCAGCAACACCCGTACCGCCAGCAACACCCGTACCGCCAGCAATACTCGCACAGCCAGTAATACCCGCACCGCTACCCCGACGGCGAGCGATACACCCACCCCCAGTGATACCCTCACCCCCAGCAATACGCTTACTCCTAGTGATACCCGCACTCCCAGTAACACACGCTCACCAACGATTACGCGGACACCTAGCAAAACACGAACTGCGACCAACACCCCGACACCATCCGAAACATTTATCCAAGCGGTGGAGACACATTTTGCGGCCGCTACCCAAACCAAATTAGTCGCCGTTATCGCTACTGCTGATGCAAACGCCACCGTCCAAACCGATGCAAGTAATGATCGCGCCAGTGCCACTAGTGAAATATTGCTGGGATCACCGAGCCGTACCGTTACGCCAACCGGCACATCCCGTAATACCCATACCCCCGAGCCGGTGACAGCCACAGTACGCTATTATCTCAATCTCACCCATACGCGTTATGTCATTCAAACGGCGACGAGTTTGGTGCGCACGCAAACGCAGTCAGCATTGAATCTGCAACGCACCCAGACAAAGCAACTCGCCAATCAGCTCACCCAAACAGCACTCAGCATTCAGCAAGCAACGAATGTTGCGCTCCGTATCCAACAAACCGCTACCAGTATAAAACGCACCCAAGTCCGCACAGACGACAACATCAATGCCACCCTCGAAGTATTGAGTGGTTCTGGTACACGTACCCGCACCGAGACATCAACCCGCATCCCTACCAACACCATCACCGAGACGTTTACTCGCACCAGTAGCCGCACCCACACCGCGAGTCGCACCATTACCCTCACTCCGACAGCAAGTAACACCGTTACTCCTAGTTTTACGGTTACGCTGACCCCCACAAAAGTGATATTTAATAACGGTAGCATCACGAGTGCCAGTGATATCGTCGGGGTCGTCTTGTCAGCAGACGAATCGGTAATCTATGGATTCACCCGTGGTGACGCCACCACCGCAGTACTGCCTAGTTTGATTAGTCGCAATACCAGCGATTTATCGGTCAATAGCGTCGATGATATGCCGATGCTGACAGCGTCACTTATCGCGCGCAATATCAATCAGCCCAATCAAATCGGCGTGATGGGCAAAATGAACCACAACACCATTACCCTCCAGCTCTACGACACTAGTAGTGGCAGTGCGGTGGCCCAAGGTGCCTGGTTTGGCACATCGACAGATACACTGCGCGTCGTGCTCATGACGGGCCGGTATGTCTATATTGGCACCAGCGCCAATAATTCCGCCAATCCACGGGCACCACTTGGGCGACTGATTATGCTCGATATTAGTAATCCGCTATTACCAGTCCAGGTAGGCAACACCATGGCACTTACGGGACCACCAAATGCGCTTACGGCCATTGCCAATAGTGAATTCCGGCTGATTGTGGCAGGGGACGTCATGTCCAAAAATATGGTTGCCCTAGGATATATCACTTCACTAAAAACGAATGGGCAATCATTCATCATCAACCGCACCTACGTCACAGTCAGTCCAATCGCAGATGCGGTTATCCGTTCTACCCAGTTTGAAATGAATCGTATCCATACGATTTATGCGGCAATTTCGGGAGGCATCCTCACCTATTCCATCAACGAATTCACCCTCGAAGTGAAGTACATGTATGCAATCAAGCAACCAGTTTTGCAATACAAACACCTCCAGCTCTCGCAAGCAGGGAGTTATCTGTATGCGATTGGGATCGAGCCTTTGATGGATATGAACGCCGTGGTGGCGTATGACATCCGCGCCAATCCCTTATTCCGGGGCTATTTTGGGCAATTTGCCAATAATCCGCAGCAATTATTGGTGGGGTCGAGTCAGTTATTTATGGTCAGCGAAAACCAGATTTTCGCCACGCCCTCAATTTCTGCGTTAAGTGGCATCCAGAGTGTGTTTGGCCCGCAGTAGGAGGAAGTTTACGCACCAATACGATTACAGCGTGGTAAATGTCACCCGATTCGCAGTAATGCTTTCGATGCTAAGCGATTTTTGCGCAATGTAACGCAAACCCTGCCCCGTTTTAATCAATACCGGCACATCATGCCACATACAATTCGCTGATTTTAATGACCACCATATATCGATATTGCCCACATGAGGTCCTTGGAGGAGTGCGTTGTTGGCATTGTTCACCACCGCATATATCGGTTGACCAAGTCGAAACGGCACCAAATTATCATACCCACCACCCAACACATGATGGATATCGATTTGCGCAACAGTTGCCCGTGGTGCAGCCTGCACCAATTGGATGAGTTGCGTTGTGCTCACATCATGGGTGGGGAATTTGTTTTTTTCACGCGTCAGCACACTTTTTTGGCGTTGCCGTAGCCGTTGCGCTATTTGATAGAGGGTATAAATCGCTTCAAATACCACTGGCTGCAACACATCAGCATGATAGTGGATTTGATGCACAATGGCATTACGCCACTCTGCGTATTTTCGTAGCCCTTCACGCATATTGACATCGATATCATCATAATCACACAAAAACGCTGCCTTGCGGGGAATATCAACAAAACGCGGATTTTTGGGCATCAGATTCCCAAATACATGCGTACAGCGATAATGAAACAACGAATTCAAACGATCTTCAAAAATCGCACATAGCGTGGTAAACACCCCGATATTTGTAAAATAGGTATTCATGGCGGGGACACTCACCCCAGTGGCCATATGTTGTTGATAGAGCACGAGGTGTTGTGATACGTTTTGCCAGACCTGCAAGGCATCATCGCCTGTATGCGTAATGTCATGCGTCAATTTTTGATGGAGGCTATCCGGGATTACATTGAATTTTTGGAGCGCATCATTGACTCCATTGGGGTTTAAGGCATACCATTCTGTAAGTGTGGGAAACAGTGGAGTGCCTCGTGGTGGTCGCGCCATAAAAACCTCTTTTTGCAAATTGACGTCATGCGATAGTTTATTTTACGTGAAAAACTGAATTGTGCACAGTAGGCATATCGCGTATTTGGGCACAAAAAAACCATCCATGATTCATGTGAATCACCGATGGAAAATTGGTGTGGCGCACAGACCTAGTCTCCCACAAGGCAACCTTGCAGTACCTTCAGCGCTGGAATGTTTCACGACCCGGTTCGGGATGGGACGGGGTGGGACCACTCCGCTTCGTGCACGCCACGTTGGCATTATACGCTATCTGGGCGTCGATTGCCAATGGGATGTAGGGGCGATAAAGTCTTTGGCGACGCAGCAGGCTGCGGCTCAAAGATACACGAAAAAACCCAACCCCCAATTCTTGCGAATCAGGGGTTGGGTAATTAATGGATGGCGCACAGACCTAGTCTCCCACAAGGCAACCTTGCAGTACCTTCAGCGCTGGAATGTTTCACGACCCGGTTCGGGATGGGACGGGGTGGGACC
>CAISXI010000498.1 GCA_903889425.1 uncultured Roseiflexaceae bacterium
GCGGCATAGATTTGGACGGGGAGTGCCAGCACCAAAAAAAACCAATTGTAGGCGTCGAGCTGTGCCGGCATCATATGCATGTGGGCGATGCCATTGCTGGCTACCATGGTAACGGCGTTGCCGATAGGCCATGGTGCAATCCACCCAAAATCTTTGGCCATCGAAATCACAAACAAGGGCACGGCAAACAACATAGCAACCAACAAGCGTTGCCAGCGCTGTGCAAGTTCGAGGGCACGGGCATCGGCTTCACTGTCGTTGGCGTCCACACTATTTTCGATCACAATCACGCCATAGCCGGCTTTTTCGACCGCAGCAATCAACAGCGGTTGAGTCATCACCAACGGCAAAAAATCTATGGTGGCGCGCTCGTCAGCCAAGTTCACCGTGGCAGACAAGACCCCCGGTTGTTTGCGCAGGGCTTTTTCGACTCGGGCCGAACAACTGGCACAGGTCATGCCGGTAATCGGCAATTCGAGTTGTTCACGAATCACACCATAGCCGGCTTTTTCGACCGCAGCGACGGCAACAATCAACGCACTAGGGGTTGCATGAACGACGGCATGTTCGTCAGCCAGATTCACCATAGCGTCGCTGATGCCTTCGACTTTGCGCAGGGCTTTTTCGACCCGCATCACACAACTGGCACAGGTCATCCCAGTGACTGCAAATTCACGCATCGTATCATTCGTCGTCATTACCGTTCCTTTGAATTACGGGAGCGTGATGTGGAGTATCTGCTCCACATCACAAGATTATGCCAACCATCGTCTAGCAACAACCTTCGGAATTCCCACCACAACAACTGGCGCCATTATCGGCACCCAAGGCAATCATGGTTGGGGCCAACACTTGGTAACCGGCATCTTGGATGGCGGTTACCAATACATGACGCTCTAATGCGGCACCTTCGATGGTTACTTGGCTACGATCGTCGTTGACGAGGGCAGTAGTAACGCCAGGTACGGCCAACAAGGCTTTGCTGACGCGGCCAGCACAACCACCACACGTCACGCCACCAACGGGCAATTCAATCCGATCCATGTTACTTTCTCCGTTCGCTAAATACTTGCATGAGTTCACCAATGACCCGCTCGCGTTCGACGGCGTCGTCACTCCGGATGGCAGTGGTCACACAACCATGCAAGTGTTGATCCATTACCATACGCCCCACTTGGTCGAGAGCTTTTTGGACGGCATCCATTTGCATCAACACATCGATACAATAGCTGTCTTGATCGACCATGCGATAAATCCCCCGCACGTGGCCTTCGATGGTCCGTAAGCGTTGTTGCACTTGCTCTTTGTGACTACTCACATCCGTTATTCTCCTATACCCCCCCCGGAGGGGGCTGGGTAGATATAGTATACCAGATGAAGAAGGAAGTTTAAAGCATGAAGTAGGAAGTGTGTAATTGTAGAGACGCAGTCGAGCTGCAGCAAGCTGCGTCGTACTGCGTCTCCACCATGCAACGCATGGTGAAATGAGTATGGTAAGATAGATGCACCGCAACCACGCCACCGCTGTTCGAGGAGGAACATTATGGCAAATTTCAATGGATTAGGCATGCATCTCGGCAACTTATCACAATTGTCCGATGCCCAAACGCGCTCAATTAGCCCCGAAAACTACGACGGCGCCAAAGGGCGCGGTGGCATGGCCACCGAAGGTACCGGCGCCATCCATGCCCGTGGCATGGGCCAAGGCTGGAAAATCTCACCGTCAATTCGGATTGCCTCCGGTGAAACCCGCGAAATCGCCGACATCGACGGCATGGGCGCCATCCAACAAATTTGGTTGACACCTACCGGCAACTTTCGCCTACAAATCATCCGCATCTACTGGGACGACCAAGTCAATCCCTCTGTCGAATGTCCCTTAGGCGACTTTTTTGCAAGTGGCTGGGGCAAATATGCCCAACTCAGCTCATTAGCCGTGTGTGTCAATCCCGGTAGCGCATTCAATTGTTATTGGGAAATGCCCTTCCGCAAACGCTGTCGCATCACCGTCAGCAATATCTCGGACAAAGAAGTCACCCTCTACTACCAAATCAACTACACCCTGACCGACGTCCCCGCCGATTGTGCCTACTTCCATGCCCAATACCGCCGCAGTAACCCACTACCCTATGCCACCGACCACACCATCCTCGATGGCGTGACGGGCCATGGCCATTTTGTGGGCACCTACATGGCCTGGGGCGTCAACAATTGTGGCTGGTGGGGCGAAGGTGAAATCAAGTTCTTTATGGATGGTGACGGTCAATTCCCCACCATTTGTGGCACCGGCACCGAAGACTACTTTTGTGGCTCGTACAACTTTGACGTGGGCCCCGCCAATGGCGGCTACCGTGAATTCACCACACCCTACGCCGGGCTGTCGCAAGTCATCCGCCCCGACGGCACCTACCAATCACAAACCCGCTTTGGCATGTACCGCTGGCACATCATGGACCCCATCCGCTTCCAACAGGATTTGCGGGTCACCATCCAAGCCCTCGGCTGGCGTAACGATGGCCGCTACTTGCCCCTGCAAGACGATATTTCGTCGGTGGCGTATTGGTACCAAACCCTGCCCACGGCACCATTCCCGGCCTTGCCCGACCGCGATTATCTCGAGATTATCTAGCGCAGGACAATCGAATGAGGGGCTGATTCACCGCCGCCCCTCATATTTTTCACACAAAAACAGAAAACGGAATAATCATGCAACGCATCGCACTCACTACCTGGAGCATCCACCCCTACCTCAGCGATGGCAGTCTCGATTTGCTCGCCATGCCGGCCCGTATCAAGGAAGCGGGGATTGCGACAGTCGAAATCTGCCACTTCCACATTCCTCGCACCGATAACGCCTATCTCCAATCACTCAAAGCCGCTGCAGCGAGTGCTGGTGTCGAGATTTTTAGTATTTTGATTGATGCCTTTGATATTTCGCAGGCCGACAACGCCGCCGACATCGCCCA
>CAISXI010000499.1 GCA_903889425.1 uncultured Roseiflexaceae bacterium
CCCCCAACAATTAATTGCGACATTCGAGCGGATTGCCGCGTTGTTCGCGGCCTGTGCGGCCGTTGACAGTGTGATTGTCTGTCATGTGCCGACCTGGCACGACACACAACGCCGTACCCTCAGCCAATTACCGGTAGCAGTACGCCATTTTTTGGCGCTTGAATACACCCATGGAGATTTTGGTGAATTCTTCGCCAATGCCACGAGTGTCGAATTACCGATTGTCTTTGATTGGTTGCATTATCATCAACAGGCACCGTGGCCGTACCAGCCCATCGACGCCGCCATGGCGAGCATCGCGAGTTGGCAATTGCGCCCCGCATTGCTACATCTGAGTAGCCCACACACCGCCCGCACCACGGCCACCGCCGGTGGGCATGGCGCACACAGTGATTATCTCGATGTTGCCAGTGGGATTTGGCTGTTACGAAGCATCAAACAGGCGGCTATGTGCGCAGATTGCGAACTCGAAGTAGGCGCTGGTCCCGTGGCACTCACCCAATTTCAAAAAGCCATCATTCAGCAAGCCCCTGATTTAGTGCCATGGATTCATGGGCTTACTGGGTAAACGAAAGCAAAAACTATGTATATTCCCGATAATGCGACAGTATTGATTGGAATCATCAAAACCCCTACGGATTTAGACACTCTTATCAGCACCCAGCACTATCATATCCCTATTGCCCATGCAGCTCTTGCCTATAACGCCGATTATTTTGCGGCCTATTTGCCCAAATGGCACCCCACCATGGCTTGGCATATCGGCTATTGCGCACGTATCACCGATTACACACTTGGATTACGCCAAGCGTGTTGTCCACACCAACCAGACCACCCCCGCGCACAGCAATACTATGTGGGCCTGCAACTCGCTGACATCACCCCGTGTGAGCCACTCATTCCCAGCCGGAAGTGGCGGCGGTTGTGGTTGCATACGACAACGGGGGCAACGCTGATGCGTGCCCCCGAACTCGGACAATTAGCACGCACCCAGCGGCGTTTTTTTAGCCAATCACTCATGCCAACGTCAACGACAAATTACACGGATTGATTTTAATCATCTGATTATGTAGCGGAATCACCCTACTTCAGACACCCAATTAGGGGCATTGATTGGCGAAGTCAACCACATCGGTAATCAATTGCCCTGGGGTTTGGGTCAACGTATAAAACAACAACTCCGAATGCCCCCGCTCGGGGTAGACGTTTAGGTTGGCTTTGACACCGGCTTTTTGCAGGGCAGCCACGAAATCTTGGGACATCTGGAGCGGCACGGTTTCGTCGGCATCACCGTGGATGAGGAGCATCGGTGGCAAATCGGCACGAATGTAGTTGGTCGGTGAGGTGGCGGTGAAATTGGCTTGGCCACCCATCACTGCCGTCATCACTGGGGCGGGGCGACCATACGATTGCTCAAAGGCGAACTGGGCGTTGATATCGTACACACCGCTGATGCCATAGTAGCCACATATCTCTGCACTACTATGCTGATATTTAGCCAGTACTGTGGGATCCATAAACGCCATGGCACTCAGTTGAGCTCCAGCAGATTGGCCACCGAGGATGATGCGTTGGGGATTACCACTATATTGATCGATATTTTCGATGGTCCAACTTATCGCAGCGGCCACATCATCAATCATGCCCGGATAGGTGGCATCGGGGTGCAGTTTGTAGGAGGGCACCACCACCACCATCCCTAGTGGGACCAGTTTTTGGGCCACGAGGGCGTATAACTCTTTGTCGCCACTGTTCCAGCCACCACCATGGATATAGATAATCACAGGGTAATTACCGGGCTTTTCGGGGCGATAGATGTCGAGGCGTTGATGTTCGGCAGTCCCATAGGCGATGTTTTTGGCGATAAAGGGGTATTCCTCATAATAGGCTTTGCCGATACGCGCCACATTCAGCAATTTGATGTTAAATACAATCGGCTCACGAAAAATAATCCCGACGATGACCAGCACCGCCAATAATCCCCACAAGATATTGCGCCACGGCAATCCACGCATCACACACTCACTCTCTTTGCGAACGAATATCTCTATTGTACCAATAGCGCACCGAACCATCGTCACGGAGCGCATTCACGATGCGGGCTACGCTTTTTTCACAAAAGAAAAACCATATACAACACAAATTAACTATTATGTATAGTTAAAACACCACACCGGCGAAAAAGCCGCCCCGTCACTCGAGCCGGCAAACACCAAGCCACTGCCATGGGTTTGGGCAATCTGTTGGACGTGGGCCACGGCGGCTGGGCGACCGAGCACCGCCACGGTACCGCCACTGCCACCACCAGTGATTTTGGCGCCAAACAGGCCATGGCTAGGGCCCAAGGCGCGCACTGCTGCCACGATGGCATCGGTGGCACTCGACCCCAAACCACAGGCACTATAGCTGGCATGCGACTGATACATCAGTTCGCCGAGTAACTCGGCAACTTGGTTGTTTTGGGTATCTGTGGCAAGCAATTGCCCAAAGGTGCGTACGCGGTGGTGCTCGGCGATGGGGTGGGAGGTAGGCTGGCGCACCGCATAGATACGCTGGGGATCGATGGTGGTGATGGCATCGCTGGTGGCACCGTAGCGCGCAATAAATTCGGCTCCAGATAATTGCACCGGCAGGGAATCCGCATAGGATTGGCTGAATTCGGAGGGGGTCAAGTTGGCCAAATAGCCGCCCCACCGGGTATCGGCAATGGTGGCCCGCCCGTCAGTGATTGTCACGGGGGTTTGAGTGAGATCGGCGATAATGCGGTAGCCCATAAACGCGCCTACCCGTACCGAGCCATAATCGGCGCCTGATACAGCATGGCGCACCCCTGAATCAATACCCCAGACCATCAGGTCGGCGGGGATGACTACGGGGTCAAGGAGCTCGGCGGGTTGGCAGCGCAATGCCAGGAGTTGATTGGCGCGTCCACAGGCAGAGGTCATTTGATCCATGATGCCACACGGTGCACCGACGATGTGGTTTTCGACCATTTGGCTCCAAATAGCCAAGGTCCGCCCATCGCAGGGGTGATTGGCCATGGCCAGCAAGGCGCGCATGGTGGCGACTTCCACGGCGGCAGACGAGCTGACCCCTTTGCCGAGGGGCACACTCGAATCGACGACAATCGTCACCCCTTGGGGGAAGTGCAGATTGGCTTCGCGCGCAAGTACAGGCAACACCCCCGCCATATAGGCAGCCCACGCCATCTGTGGTTGACGCCGTAAATAATTACGCACGGCGGGGTATTCGCCAGTCAGGGCGCTGGCGCTAAATTGGGCCCGAAAGTGGTTTTGGAGTTCGCTAGCACGGCTCACCACCACCACTTGGCCATCGGTGCGGGGTTGCACCAAGGCCAAGGCGCTGACATCGAGGGGCAGCTGGAGTACCAGCGACCCCGAATAATCAGCGATGCCCCCCATCAC
>CAISXI010000500.1 GCA_903889425.1 uncultured Roseiflexaceae bacterium
AGCATCGAGTCACGCGATAGTGCGTAATTCCCCCCCGTATTTTTAAATGGCATTTGTACAAACGGTTAGGCGAGGCTGATAATGAAGCGTGAGCACTGGCTCATCGTTTACAGCATCGGTGTCGGCTTGGTAGGGTGGGTCTTGTTGGCCTGGCAATTTACGCCGCCAGCCATTCCCCTCTGGCATGTCGCAGTGTTCATCCTAACCACACTCTTGATTGAGAGTGTGGGTTTTCGTGTACCACCAGCCGACCCCCATACCCTCGCCGGGGTCGCTATTTTGAGCATCACCCTGGCTGTTGGTCCGAGTACGGGCGCCTTGGTGGTTGCCATCAACGCCTTCCTGATTGGTATGGTGTTGCCGTTTGTGGACCAGCGCCCAGCCACCTTTTATAGTGTGGTAGTGCGACCGTGGACGCGGGCGGGGGTGCGCGTACTAGCCGTCTATACGGGCTTCTGGATAGCCAGTCACGTCGCCGGCCCGCTGGGTATCGCCCTGCAAATCGCCAGCTACCCGGCCTGTATCATGCTCAACCGCTGGGTACGCATTGGGTTGGATCATGGGGCGGCGGCCGTGCGCAAATGGTGGCAATCGGTGGTGGTGTCGGTGGTAATTGCCGAAGTCATCCCGCTGCCGCTGGCCATCCTCGGCGCCCACATCTATATCGATTTGGGGATTGTTGATTTTATCTTGGGTGGGTTTGCGGTGCTGGGGGCGAGTGCAGTGATGCGCCAAGTGACGATTAGTCTGCGCCAACAACGGGCCGCCACCAACGAACTGACCATCCTCAACGCCACGAGCCGGGCGATTATCCGAGCGGAGCTCGATGTCGACTCATTGTGTGATTTGATTTATCACGAGGCGGGCAATGTACTCGACACGTCGTCGTTCCACTTGGGGATTTTTGAGCCAGACAGTGACCGCTACACCCTCAAAGTACGGGTGCAAGACAACCAACGCCTACCAGCGTTGACAGTCGATTTACCGTCGGGGGATGGGCTGATTGGCTGGATGCGCCAAACCGGGCGCGCGCTGTTGATTACCGATTTCGTGGCCGAAATGGATCGCTTACCGGCGCGGCCGCGCTACCAGAGTAGCAACCCACCCCGCTCGGGGATTTATGTGCCACTGATTAGTGGTGACCAGGTGATTGGTAGTATCTCGGTACAAAGTCTGCGCGTAAACGCTTTTCAGGCCGAAGATTTACGCCGGCTGTCGCAGATTGCCGACCAAGCGGCGGTGGCCATCACCAAAGCCCGCACCTTCCACGAAGCGCGCGAACGGGCTGTGCAACTCCAGGCCATCCAAGACGTCAGTGCGCATTTGTCGGTGCTCCTTGAGCCAGACGAATTGTTGCCCGAGGTGTTGCGCTTGATTCGTGAGCATTTCGGCTATCACCCGGTGCATTGTATTACCGTGGCCGACGACGGCACCTTGCAGTTCCGCGCCACCACCACCGACCACGACGCCGCCGAATTCATGCGTGATTTGGTGGCAGGGTCTGGCACGGGGATTATTGCGCATGTGGCGCGCACAGGGCAGACGCTGCTGGTCAACGATGTACGCAACGACATTCATTATGTCGAAGACGATCCCCACACCCGCAGTGAACTGGCCGTACCGATCCGCTTTGGTGAGCGCTTGATTGGCGTGCTCGACGTGCAGAGTAGCGAGGTATGGCGCTTCCACCAGACCGACGTGTTTGTGATGCAGACCCTGGCCGACCAAATCGCCTTGGCGCTTGAGCGGGCCCGGGCCTTTAGTGCCCAACGCGAAGAAGCCTGGCGCCTGAATGTACTACTCCAAGCCGCCGAAGAACTCAGCCGCCCCACGGCATTGGGTGACCTGCTGACCACGGCGGTGCGCTTGCCGTTGCGCTTGCTCGATTGCCGGCGCTGTGTCTATTTGGCGTGGGATCGCCACAGGGGGGTGTATGTGGCGGCGGCGGCGGCAGGACTAACTCCTCTCGAAGAAGATGAATTGATTGGTGTGCAATTCGCCGAATCGTTCTTCAAGGTGCCCCACCACCCGGCCCACAACGTGATGCTGAGCGAGTTACCGCTGGGGCACGATGCCGCCATGCAACCCTTCCACGGCCGGCATGTATTGATTTTGATTGCCCGCGGGCGCAGTAGCACGCCGGGGATTTTGGTGGCCGATTACGACATCCCTGAGCGCACCTTTGGCGAACGCGAACAAAAATTGTTTAGTGGGTTGGCCGGTCAAATCGGTAGCGCCATCGAAAACGCCTTGCTGGAGCAAGAAGCGGCCAATGCCGCCCGCCTCGAAGAAGAATTGCGGGTAGCCCGCGACATCCAGACCTCGCTGTTGCCGGCCCGCGCACCCATCCTGCCGGGGTGGGACATTACCGCCCACTGGCGGGCGGCGCGGGTGATTGGTGGCGATTTCTATGATTATTGGCCGCTGCACGACGCCGACAATCAGCCCTTGTTTGGCTTTGTGATTGCCGATGTCAGCGACAAAGGGATGGCGGCGGCGCTGTTTATGGCGCTGTCACGCAGTTTGGTGCGGGCGGCAGCCCTCGACGGCTCTGACCCGGCGCTGGCACTGATGCGGGCCAATCGCTGGATTACCCGCGATTCCGAATCGGGTATGTTTGTGACGATTTTTTATGGCATCCTCAACCCAGCGACGGGGCATTTGCGCTATTGTTGTGCTGGCCACAATCCGCCGATTTTGCTCCGCCCCGACGGCTCGTTTAGTGAGCTCAGCACACCGGGGATTGCGCTGGGTGTAATCGAAGAAGCCACGCTACACAGCCGCGACATTACCATGGATGCGGGTGACCTGCTGGTCTGCTATACCGATGGCGTGACGGAGTCGTTTGATGACCTTGACAACCAATACGGCACCCAGCGCCTCCGCGACATGATGCAACTGCATCGCCACGACGCCACCGATGTCACCATCCAAGCCATCGCCGACGATGTGACCGCGTTTAGTGAGGGACGGATTTACGACGATGTCACGATGTTTTTGGTGAAACGAAAAATACCGAAAAATATTGTAGAGACGCCGTAGAGACGCAGTATGAAGTTGGAAGTGTAGAGACGCCGTAGAGACGCAGCTTGCTGCGGCTTACAGCGTCTCCACCATGCCACGCATGGTGATACGAAGTTGGATGTTGGAAGCATAAAGTTGGAAGTGAAGTTGGAAGTGAAGTGAGTCAGAATTGTGTAGGGGACACGAAGACATCTATTAATTGGCATGGCCAATACGTTGATACAACGACGCAAAGCGTTCATGGCTTTGCTGATAGGCCGTCAACACCTGTGGGCGTGCTTCTGCATGTGTCGATTGCACAAACGATTCAAGTACGGTTGCCACCAAATCCGCCAGTGATTGCCCTTGTTGATCCGCAATCGTGCGCAATATTTCTGCAGTCGCATGATCAACTTCGGCGTAGAGCGTTTCGCGTTCAGTCGTCATCATCCATCTCCCAATGAAATAGGAAATATTGTCTCCATCAATTATACCGTAGAGACGCAGCCTGCTGCATCTCTACGGTTGCATCTCCATCATGCCAGGCATGGTGATGTATAATCAGGCGACACACTTACAGGGAGTCCCCAATATGGCGAATTTTTTCCGGCCGTCACGCACCATCCCCGTTACCACGTGGACTGCGACCTCACGCTGGGATTTATCCCTGCCCCGCCTCGCAATTTTGGCCGCCGGCTTGTTTTTGTTTGGGCTAGGCGAGGCGTTTTTTGTACAATCCAATCAAGGTAACTCGCCATGGGCGGTGTTTGCATCGGGCATCACCAATATCACCGGCTTGTCGCTGGAATGGGCCACCTTTGCAATCGGCGCCGTGATTTGTCTGCTGTGGATTCCCCTCGGCGAAAAGTACGGCATCGGCCCGATTGCCAACACCATCATCGTGGCCTGGGCCATGGGCGTCGGTCGCTCATTCATCCCGCTCCTCGACTCCCAACAATACGGCTTGAGCCTCAGTTATATTTTGGTGGGCATTAGCTGTATCGGCTTTGGGTCAGCATTCTACATCACTTGTGGGCTGGGTGCTGGCCCGCGCCAAGGGGTCATGGCCGCCTTGCACCGCATCACCGGCATCCGGGTGTCACGCATTACCACTGCCATCGAAGTGGTGGTCTGTACCCTTGGCGTGCTGATGGGTGGCAAAATCGGCTTTGGCACGCTGGTGTTTGCCGTATTGGTGGGGCAATCTGTCGCCATCGCCTTTGGGGTCATCGGCCGGCTCGGCGCCGTCACACCCGTAGCCAGTGTGCCCAGTGACGACGATAGTGCCGCCAGTAGTGCAGTAGACGGTTAGTGTGTGTTGGTAAAAAAATAACCCTACACGACAATCCCCCCAATACCATAGGCGTATTCCGCCGCGGTGTTG
>CAISXI010000501.1 GCA_903889425.1 uncultured Roseiflexaceae bacterium
GCCGCCCCCAACACACCGCTCGCCCGTCGTCGAGACGGGCGCACATCTGGTTGCCCCCACCCACGATATCGATGGGCTGTGCGAGGTCGGCGGTCAGGGTGATGGTCTGATTGGCGGCACGGAAGTCACCGGCGTCGGGTTGATTGTTGGTATTGGTGTCGGTGTAAGCTACACCGCTGATGGTGTGCGATTCGGGGTAGGTGTATTCGATGATGGATTTGAGTATATCTGAACTCGGTCCATCATTCCATGTTTTATTTGTTGAATGCCATAATGCCAATGAATCTTCGCGGCCTCCAGTATTATTTGGTTCACTAGAATACCAATTTTCATATCCAATAGATAGTCCTGTAACAGCAGATTTAATTTGTATGCCTTTTTCCGGCCCACCTTGCCAGATAAATGTTCCACCTGCAGTATTTCTCTTTGCACCTAACCATGGGCCATATCCCGTCGCACCATTTGTCCATCCTGATTGTGTATCAACTAACTGTACCAAACACTCATTCTCCGCTTGACTCGTAATCGTCGCTATATACCCCTGCTGCCCACCACGGGTGCGGGCTTCAGCAACAGCCTTGGCTTGATCCCAGGTGAGCAAATCGTGATTAATTTCATACTCGTGCACCATGCCACCCTTGTCCACCCAGCGGCAGGCGCTGGCAGGGTGGGGCTCGCTGAGCATGACGCTGTTGGGGGTGATGTCTTTGATACGATTAATTTCACTAGTACTCAGGGCGCGGTTGTAAATCATCACATCGCGGAGCTGTCCTGACAGATAAGGTGGGAACCACGGGAATCGGCCAATATAGAACGGAGTTGATAACTGTAATAATCCATTTTTTATATCTTTAAAAAGGAGCACACCATCCACATACACTGCAGTTTCATTTTTTGCCAAATCTACCGTGCACGCATAATGATGCCACGCCCGCAAATCAAAATCTACTGGCAGTGCATACATCGTGTATGGGTCAACACGCGCACCACAATATATTTTCCCCTGCTCGTTAAAGGCAAACTCAAACCCACGATTTGGAACTGCTTCTCCAGTTGCGACAATGACATTGTATTGAAATATATTATTCAGTGCGACCCATGCAGATACCGTAAACGATTTGTTTGTGAGATCTACTGATACCGCATGATAATCATTCACCCCATCAAAATACTGTGCCGCGCCCATGATGGTGTTGACCTGTACGGGCAATGTACTCCCCGTGGTGCGGATGCCGTTGAGGGGGTACCAGGCTAGCAAGCCATCCGTGATGCCTTGGGCGAGGGGTGTGCTGGTGACAGTTGTCTGTGAGGTGCGACTCGCCGTGGGGGTCATGCTGGCTGTTGTGGTCCGTGTCGGTGTTTGTGTGCGCGTCGGTGTGCTCGTGCGAGTCACGGTGCGTGTACTAGAGCTGGTCGCTGTCGGCCGTTCTGGTCCTATCATCCCGTCACGAATCACATATTCGTGTGACACCAACGTGCGCAACATGGCATCTTTGCCCGCTACTGCATGTATCAGATTACCTACGCCTTTGGCCTGACCGCTCACATACCCCACCTGCGCATATGTCACCCGATTGCCACTCCCCAAACATCCTGGCAGACTACACATCGTTTCGCTAAACGTCCATTGCAGCATGCCGTAGCGGTAGGTGACCCGCACATCAGACGTGTTTTCGCGGCGAAACTGCACTTGGAAGGTGTTACCGATGTATTGTTCTGACAAAATTCCTTTGGCAGGGCGCACGTCATCCCACGTAATCGTCACCACCCCGTTGGTCGCATCTTTGGCCACCCACACGCGATTGGCTCCACTACTTTTGCCACCAACGGGGGATTTCATTGCGCCAAGGCTCGGATTTGCATCCGCACCAAACACC
>CAISXI010000502.1 GCA_903889425.1 uncultured Roseiflexaceae bacterium
GCCACGCCACGCCCTGCCAAACCGCCCAAAGAAGTCGTTGTGCCGGCAGAAGCGCCTGCAGCAACGCAGGTAGAAGCGGTAGTTGCACCAGTGGCAGCGGCTACTCCAGCAGAAACAGTTGCACCAGTGGCAGCGGCTACTCCAGTAGAAACAGTTGCACCAGTGGCAGCGGCTACTCCAGTAGCGCCAGTGGCAGCGACTCCAAAGCCCCGTGCTGCCAAACCGCCCAAAGAAGCAAGTGTGCCGGCAGTAGCGCCCGCACCTGTGCCCGCAGAAGCGGCCCTACCCGTGGATGCGTCGCCCAATACTACCTCAGAAGGGGAATAATAGTCATGCCCAAGATGAAAACACACAAAGGTACAGCCAAGCGCTTTACTTTTACTGGCTCAGGTAAGTTGGTCAGCGCCATGGGGCGACGTGGTCACTTCCGCCGCCGCAAATCCACCCGGCTCTTGCAGAAATTGAGTCGGATGCAAGAAGTCCACGAGACGACGCAGGCCCGCGTATTGCGTGGTTTGCCGTACCGCAAGAAGCATGCCCGCTGACGAATGCCCCTCCGAGGCGGTGTGTTAATATACGCATCTACACTTCTGTAAAGAACAGGAACCATAATGGCTCGCGTAAAACGTGGAATGATGGCGCACAAGCGCCACAAAAAGCTCCTCAACCAAGCAAAGGGCTTCCAAGGCAGCCGTAGCCGTCGCTACGCCGTCGCCAAGCAATCCGTCATGAAGGCCTTGTCGTATGCCTTCCGTGACCGTCGCGCCCGGAAGCGCGACTTCCGCCGCTTGTGGATTATCCGCATCAACGCCGCTGCGCGGATGTGTGGTGTATCGTACAGCCGGTTGATCAATGCCTTGCAAAACGCCGGTATCGTCATCGATCGCAAAATGTTGGCAGACTTGGCCGTGCATGATATGGCCGCCTTCCGTCAAATTGCCGAACGTGCCCTTACCCCGGCGTCGTGATTCGTAGCACCAGCAATAGTCACGTCCGCACCATCCGCTCACTCCGCGACGATCGTTCGTTGCGTCGTAGTGAGCGGATGTTTGTGCTCGAAGGCGTGCGCCTCGTCGCGGATTTACTGGCGAGCGGCGCCACCCCCGTATTTGTGCTTTATGACCCCGAGCAATTGGCCACTACCGTTGCAGGCAATGCCTTGATGGATGCGTTGGGGCAGAGCACCGGGGCGGTGTATGCCGCCAGTGCCGAGGTAATCAAAGCGGCCAGTGACACCGCCTCGCCCCAAGGGGTAGTGGCAGTGGCGCAATGGCCGATCATCACCATCCCTACCCAACCGCAGCTGATCGTGGTCTGCGACCATATCCAAGACCCCGGTAACCTCGGTACTATCATCCGCAGTAGTGACGCCGTAGGCGTTGCTGCCATCTACTGTAGTGTGGGGTGTGTCGACGTCTATGCCCCCAAAACCGTACGGGCCAGTATGGGCAGTCTGATGCGCGTACCCATCCGCCAAGACATGGCATGGGATACGCTCGCGAGCACATTGGCGCCGTACCGAATTTATGCGGCCGACGGTGGCGGGCAAAGTGTGGCATATACCCAGATTGATTGGCGGCGGCCGAGTGTGTTGATTGTGGGCAACGCAGCCCACGGGTTGAGTACATCCGCCCGGCAGCTCGCACAACAAACCATTCATATTCCCATGCGGGCGGGGATCGAATCACTCAACGCCGCCATGGCGGCGAGTATTATTTTGTTTGAGGCCCAGCGCCAACAAATGAAAAATTGACAATGGATTCACATGGGCTCGCACAGCGTACGCAGAGGGCACGGAGGCAAGCACACACGGTGGCACGCAGTATTTTGTGTGAGGCCCAGCGCCAATAACAGACTCACGAGCCTCGATTCACGTCTGCGCCAGTCGTTTTTTTCCACAAAAAATAACCAACCAAATGACCTACAAAAATACGGTATAATACGCACAATAACATAGAGCGTTGACGAAGCGAGTACGGTAATTACGACGCCCAGGGAGTGTTGATCGACGACTGTGAGTCGACACCGCACGAATTACCCGAAGTTCCCTTCTGAGCTGTTTGGCAGAAGTGCGCCTGCATGCGTAGGTCAGACCGGTGTTTCCCGCCGTTATCGGGACAGAGAGTCACATTTTTGTGACCAAAACAGGGTGGTACCACGACCACACATCGTCCCTGACGATGCGTGGGTTTTTTATTGGCAAACGCGCCCAGCACAATGGAGGAATATGTGAGTATTATCGATCAACTGGCGGCCATCGAACAAGCCGCCCTCGCCGCTCTCGAGACGATTACCACCAGCGATGCGATTGGTGAGTGGAAAAGCAACTACCTCGGCAAACAAGGCGCCATCGCCAAATTGAGCCGCGAGCTAGGCACGCTCCCCAGCGACCAACGCCCCGCCGCCGGCCAACGCTTCAATGCGGTGCGTGCCGTACTCGATGAGGCCTTTGCGGCACGCGAAGCGACAATCTCGCAGGCCGCCCAACAACAGGCCTTTGGCCAAGACGCCGTCGACGTAACCTTGCCCGGCCGCTTGCCGGTGGTCGGTCGCCTGCACCCCAGCACCCGGGTGTTGCGCATGATTACCGATATCTTTGCCGATATGGGATTCCAAGTCTGGGAAAGTCCGGAAGTCGAGACCGACACGCTCAACTTTGGCCTACTCAATATCCCCGAAGATCACCCGGCTCGCGACATGTGGGATACGTTTTATATCGAAACTGCCCCCGGTGCCGAAAAAGTCTTGTTGCGCACCCACACCTCACCTGGCCAAATCCATGCCATGCGGGCTCACGCCCCCAACCCTGTGCGGGTGATTTTGCCCGGCAAATGCTACCGCTACGAGCAAGTCACTACCCGCCACGAGATGATGTTTCATCAGGTGGAAGGGATTGCGGTCGGTCAGCACATTACCTTTTCGGACCTCAAAGGAACGCTGATTGGCTTTGCCGAACGCTTGTATGGTGCCGGCACCAAAACCCGCTTCCGCCCCAGTTACTTCCCGTTTACGGAGCCGAGTGTCGAGCTCGACGTCGAGTGCTTTTTGTGCAAAGGCGCCGGTTGCCGCATCTGTAAGCAGAGTGGCTGGCTGGAAGTCTCCGGCGCAGGGATGATCCACCCCACGGTACTCCGCAATGGTGGCTACGATCCCGACGTGTATAGTGGCTTTGCCTTTGGTATGGGTCCTGAGCGGATTACCATGCTCCGGCACGGTATCGATGACATTCGCTGGTTCTTTAGCGGCGACGAACGCTTCTTGCAACAGTTTGTGTAAGCGATGAAATACGTATTCACGCCACTCCATATATTGCGCAGCATCATGGCACTCCTCATGTGTAGTGCGCTGATGGTGGCATTGAGCAATCCGCTGGGAGAAGCACCCGATGAACCGGCGCACTTCGACTATGCGCGGTTTGTGGCGGTGAATCAGCAGCTCCCACGCCAATGTGCGGCACCCTGCCAAAGCGACGTCCCTGGCGAAGGACATCAGCCCCCGCTGGCATACCTCGTGTATGCGGGCCTCACCTGGCCATTGATTGACAGCGGTGAATGGGTGCCCCAAGCCATCAACCCCCACTTCATCTGGCAAGGGGGCAACCAAACTCAGGCGCTGGTGCATGGCACCCGTGAGCAATGGCCATGGCAGGGATCGTTTTTGGCGTGGCGCCTGATGCGCCTAATCTCGGTTTTGTTGGTACTGATCGGGCTCTACTTCGTATGGCGCGCCGGACTGGCCATCAGCACTCCGACCGTCGCATTGCTGGCCGTTGGTCTGATTGTGAGTAGCCCGCAAACAAGCCTACTTGCCGGAGCGGTCAGCAACGATGCCTTGCTGTTTTGTTTGGCTGCGATTATCACGAACGGGACGCTCCGCGCCCGCACCTACCGCCACATCGTGATGCTGAGCTTTGCTATCGGGGCGGCCCTCATCACCAAACAAAGCGCGATTGTGTTCATCCCCCTCATCCTCTGGCCGCTCTGGCAGCACTTCACTGGCTGGCAACGGCTGTGGGCGTTGCTGTTGGCCGGATTGCCGATGGTGGTGACTGCCGGCTGGTGGTACGCACGCAATCAGCTGATATATGGTGACGTGTTTGGGCTGACGTTGTTCCGGAGCATTTATCAACAAACCCCGCTTGATTTTGGGCAACTGAGCACCTGGCAACAGGCCTTTAGTCAATTGGTGCGCTCGGGATGGGGCATGTATGGCTGGATGAGCCTAGCAGCCCCTGATTGGTGGCTCCAAATCGGTGCCACAATCACCATTAGCGCAGTGGCAGGATTACTGATTCATGTCGGATCCCGTAGCCCCATCGCCGGTCACTGGTGGTTGTTGGGGGCGCTCTGGCTCATGTCCAGTATCTGGCTGATTAGCTTTGCCTATACAGTGGGTCCCGTGGCATGGCAAATGCGCTTGGTGATTATCGCCATACCTGCGGGTGGGTTGTTGTTGGCCAAAGGCTTAGTCACCGGCATTGGGATGAACCCCAAGCCTTTCCAGATAGGGCTCGCAGTGCTGATTGCCACGTGCTGTCAGTTCGGCATCTGGTGGAGCCACGTATTGCCCCGCTATCACGCCAACATGCCGGCTACCGCATTGACCGCACAACCACTCGCCACCGCCACCAAAGCAGTATTTGCGGCACCCAAGGCTGGTGGCGGGATTGCATTGCTTGATTACACCCTGACCGGGCAGCTCGCTGCCGGACAAGCGCTTGATCTGCAACTGCGCTGGCTCACGCAAACCCGCCCCAGCAATAATTGGCAGGTGTTTGTGTGGGTGATTAATGCAGAAAAAAAGCCCGTGCTCCAGTTGCTCCAGCCGCTTGACCCCCAACTGCCAACCAGTGCATGGAGCCCTGGCGACCGCGTGTATTCGTTCCACCAATTTACGATTCCTGCCGATCTACCAGCAGGTCAATACGTCCTGCAAATCGGATTGTTTGACCAAGCAGCCAACCTACGGGCACACAAACGCAATTACGCCGAAAAGTTGACTGGTGATAGTATCCGGATTCCATTTGTTATTGCCACGCCCTAATTTACCTTCACGCAAAGGAGTTTTTGTATGCGGATTCCACTTTCTTGGTTACGTGAATACGTCGACGTCACCATCCCCGTCGCTGAATTAGCCGAACGGCTGACCCGTTCGGGACTCGAAGTCGATAGTATCGAACATATCGGTGGCACCCAGGCTGAATTACCGTGGGACCCCGCCCTGGTACTGGTCTGTAACATCCTCGAAGTCACCCAGCACCCCAATGCCGACCGGCTGGTGCTTGCCACCGTCGAATACGCCCCTGGCAACACTCACACGGTGGTCACCGGCGCCCCCAATTTGTATGAATACAAGGGGCTAGGACGCCTGACGCACCCCCTCAAATCGGTATTTGCCCGTGAAGGGGCAGTGTTGTTTGATGGGCATGTAGCCGAAAAAGTCAAGGTCAAGCTCAAAGGCAAGCCGGTACGTGGCGTAATGTCGGATGCCATGCTTTGCTCTGAAAAAGAGCTCGGTCTCTCTGAAGAGCACGAAGGCATCTTGATTCTCCCTGCTGACGCCCCGGTAGGGATGTCGTTGGTGGAATACATCGGTGACACGGTCGTTGACATCGACGTGTTACCCAACATGGCGCGCACCTTGTCGTTGGTAGGGATGGCCCGCGAAATCGCCGCCCTCACCAATCAAACCCTGCGGCTGCCCAACCCCGCCGTCGCCACCAGCGGTGCCGATGCGAACGCTACCTTCAAAGTCACCATTGCCACCCCAGAGTTGTGCCCGCGCTTTACCGCCAGTGTGGTGCGCAACGTCACCATCAAACCATCACCGTTTTGGATGCAACGCCGCCTCATCATGGCCGGCATGCGCCCCATCAACAATATTGTCGATATCAGCAACTACGTGATGCTCGAATTAGGCACCCCCAATCACACATTTGATGCCGATTGTGTGGCCGAGGCGCATATCGTAGTGCGTAATGCCCACGCCGACGAACAACTCAAAACTCTCGATGGCCGCACTCACACGCTCAATCCCAGCCATTTGTTGGTGTGTGACACCACCAAAGCCTTGAGTGTGGCCGGGGTAATGGGTGGCGAAAGTAGTGAAGTCAGTGACCGCACCCAAAACGTACTGGTCGAAGCGGCTGTGTGGGAACCAACCATCATCCGGCGCATGTCGACCGCCTTCAAATTGCGTTCAGAGGCTTCGAAGCGTTTTGAACGGGGTGTTGACACTGAAATGCTGGACCTCGCACAACGTCGCTTGTGTCAATTGCTCCATGATTACGCCGACGGCGTGGTGGCGCCCGGTATGGTCGATGTGCGGAGTGTGCCGGTACGCGACGTCACCATTACCTTGACTAATGCCGAGGTCAAACGCATCCTTGGGCTTGACTTCACTGCGGCCCAGATTAGTGATTTACTCACCCCACTTGGTTTTGGGTGCACAGTCAACACCAGCACCAGCCTCGAGGTAACAGTGCCCAGCTACCGCCGTGACGTCAGCCATACCGCCGATTTGTGCGAAGAAGTGGCGCGTATGTTTGGCTACGACAATTTGCCGAGCACAATCATGGCTGACGAATTGCCGACCCAACGCACCAATCTGGCCCTCGAGCGTGAACACTTCGTGCGCGATGTATTGAGTGGGGCAGGGCTCAACGAAGCCATCACTTATTCGCTCACCAGCCTGGCGTCAGCGGCCAATCTTGATCCCGCTGAAGCCGACGCAACCAACTACCTGCACCTCGCCAATCCGTTGTCGAGCGAACGTGAATACATGCGGCGGGCGATTTTGCCAACCCTGCTCGAATCGGCGGCAGTCAATTTGCGTGAGCGTGGCAGCACCCGTTTGTTCGAAGTGGGACGTGTCTATCACCGCCGTGACGATGCCATTTTGCCGGCTGAACCATTGCGCGTGGCCATCGTGATGGCGGGTCAGCGCACCAACGCCTCGTGGCACGATGCGGTACCCGAGACTGTCGACTTCTTTGACATCAAAGGGGTGGTGGAATTGTTGTGCGAACGCCTGCAAATCACCAGCATTCGTATCGCGCCCAGCGACGCTGACTATCTCCAACCCGGTCGTGCCGCCCAACTTATCGCCCATACTGGCGCTGGTGAAGTCGTAATTGGTCACTTTGGTGAACTGCATCCTGACGCCCGGGAGCGCTTTGCGATGCCAACCGTGCGGGTGGCTGTCGCCGAATTTGCCCTCGACACGTTGCTCGAACTAGCCAATGTGCCCCGCTATACCAGCATCTCGCGCTACCCAGCCAGTAGCCAAGATCTAGCTCTCGTCGCACCGGTCACCGTCAGCGCCGAAACTATCGCAGCCTCGATTCGCAAATACGCCGGGGCAGCCTTGAGTAGCATCGAACTCTTTGACGTCTACACTGGTGCCAATTTGGGCGAAGGAATGCGTAGTCTGGCCTACCGGCTGACCTTCCGCAGTAGCGAACGCACCTTGGGCGACGACGAAATCACCAAGCTCCGTGCCAAAATCATCCGCGGTGTCGAACACGAAACTGGCGCCAAAATGCGTGCGTAAGTATCGTTGGAACCCGAACCACCCAGGGCACGATGCTCTGGGTGGTTTTTTTGTTGCTTTTTTCATATCTCGCACAGGGCACGCAGAGTAATCGGAGGCATTACGCATCCTCCTGCGTATGGCATCATGCAGGGAGATTCCACGCTATGGTTGCCGTGGCAACCGGCATGGCATGACGCCGGGATGGTTCACTTCATCCTTCCTACTTCATCCTTCCTACTTCATCCTTCCTACTTCATCCTTCCTACTTCATCCTTCCTACTTCATATTGACATCCATCATTATTCACCGTATAATTTTACTATGGTAATTTGATAAAATTACTCATGTATTATTTTCACATTAAAGGAGGTCACAATGAAGACCTTTCGTTTTGATCGCAACGCCTTACGCTTCGGGCAAATCAGCCTAATTGTTGTTTTGGTGATTGGGTTTGTCCTCAATATTCCCTATGCGATATATGGTGGTGCCTTGATGCTATTGAGTGCATTAGTTGTGCCGTCGTGGGCGCCACAACTAATGATCTATCGTTGGTTTGTCCACAACAACTGGGCAAACACGGCCATTTACGATGAAGACCCTGCACCCCATCGTTTTGCCCAGCAAATGGGGTTTGGGGTATTGGTGATTGGCACCGTCGCAGCGATTTTGGGGAGTTTGGTTATTGCGTGGGCGGCGACGTTAGTAGTTATCGCACTCGCATTACTGAATGTGACGACGGGGTTCTGTGCGGGATGTTTTGTCTATGCTCAAATCGCCAAACTCCGGAGCGCCTAGTCATGAATGAACGCATCATTGTTATCGTAGCGTTGATTAGTCTCGTGGTATTTTTTCGTGGGTATATCGGCTGGCGTAGTCGACGTGCCACCCAGCAAGATGTGAAACTGACCCACTTCCCACTGGGGCAAGCCGGGGTAATTGCTTTGTATACCGACCATTGTGTGCAATGTGAGCGCCTACAAAAGCCTGCGCTGGCACGCTTACAACAACGCCGCAATGATATCGTGGTGGTATGGCGTTCGATTCAAGAAGAAGCCCAATTAGTCAAGCAACTAGGCATCATGACTGTACCGACAACCCTAGTACGCAATGCCAACGGGCTGATTACCAACGTCAACATGGGCTATGTCGACGAAGATGTGTTGATGCACCAACTCTCGGCTGTATCGGCATCGACGACGCCGGTACGCAATGGTAATAGGCAGATGAGCAATGAAGATGCCTTGATGCACCAACTTTCGATTATATCGGCACCTCCGCACTGCCTCTAACAAGAGGTACCTGCGTTACCATACAACAGCCGTCCGAGTGGTACCTCGGACGGCTGTTGCGCGTTATTTTGGTTGTGCGATTATGATTGGCGGCGGCCAGTGCGATGAAACAAGCTCATTGAGTCAACTGAAATACCGCTATGAATTCGCTGAATCACTTCGGCCAGTAGCGTCGATACTGACAACACGGTCAGATTGGGGTAGCGCTGGGGATCTTTGATGGGCAATGTATCGGTGGTCACCAACTCGTCGATGGGGCTTTTTTGTAGGCGATCGAGAGCTTGACCTGCCAAAATGGGATGTACCACCGCTGCCGACACAGCCGTTGCGCCACGTGCCATCAATAATTCGGCTGCGGCAATCAACGACCCACCCGTCGCCACTTCATCGTCAACGAGCACACAGTGCCGACCGCTGACTTCGCCAATCACATTGAGCGCTTCGACGTGCGGCTCGTGTTCATCGGCTGGTTGGATTTGGTGCAGGTGGCGTTTTTCGACAATCGCCAATGGCACGCCCAGTTTTTCAGCGAAATTCCGGGCCCGTTTGGCAAACCCCATGTCAGGCGAGACTACGGTCAGATTCTCGATACGCCGTTGGCTGAAGTGGTGCACCATCATCGACATGGCGCTCAATTCATCGACGGGAATCGAAAAAAAGCCTTGAATCTGGCCGGCATGCAAATCGAGCGTAATCACCTGTTGGGCACCTGCAACTTGAATCATATCTGCCAACAAGCGGGCCGTAATCGGTACCCGCGGTTGGTCGCGTTTGTCGGTCCGTCCATACGCAAAAAAGGGCAGGACCGCCGTGACGCGCCCAGCAGCTGCACGGCGACAGGCATCTAACATAATGTTGAGTTCCATGATGCGATCACTGAGTGGTGTAGCAAGGGATTGCACCACAAAGACATCTTTTTCGCGGACACTTTCATTCAAGCGCACAAAAATATTATCGTTGGGGAATTTGGTCAAAGTAATATCGCCCAACGTCGTACCAAGGCGATCAGCGATTGCACTCGCTAGGGCAGGATTGCCACTTCCGCTAAAAATGCGCATCTCGCTAAAACGACTACCCATGTCATACCCCATTCATCTGTGTATATCCAATCGTGTATCTATTGTAGAGCGTTTTGTGGGGCATGGCAACGACACGCAACGCAGGCTATCCACACCCAATCCCACACTCATACACCTGTTATCCACGAAAAACACTGGGGTTGTGCACAAGTTATCCACAATCTATCCTCATTTAGGGCATTGGTCTCTCATCTGCGGCGATGGTACGCGGTGATGACCAAAAAATCAGCACTGCAAAACTGATGCAAATCACAATCACGCCCAACCATGCATCAATCACATTGGCATGGATAATCGTTGGTGTGCCCAACACCGATCCCGTATAACCAACCACCATACCGGCATACAAATTATTGACCACATGCACACCAATCGCCCGCTCAATGCCGTTATCACGGATGCTTAGCCAGGCAGTCCCCACTCCCATCAAAAAATAGTTGAGCGCCATGGGAATCTCACCACCAAGTGCCTTGTCCATCTCGGGATTACCCAGATGCGGTAGCATAAACGCCACACCAGACAGCAACACGAGAAACACCGGCTGGGCCCACAACCGGGCTACAGCTTGGAGTAAATAGCCGCGAAACATCAGTTCTTCACCACTTGCTTGAATGGGGATCAACAGCAAAATCAATGGCGCCATTACTATCCACTGCGCTATATCAAGACTCCATTCATAACGCCCTGGGTAAAGCAACGCTTCCACGGCGGTGGCAACAATACTCAGCCCCAACCAAATTGCCATACTTTGCCAGACCAACGACCAGCGGAAGGTAGTAGTGGTGGTCAATTGGGTTAATGTACGGCGATGGGCAAGTCGTTGGGCCACCCACACTCCCACAAACAGCATGAGCGGCGATATCATCAATAGCACAAATTGGGTCGGATCAGCAGCCCCACCGGCAATGCTTCCATCGGTACTAAGTGTGATTAGACCCATCGCTGCTCCTACCACCGCCGGGATAGTGCCGAGGAAGATATAACACAGCAATATTACGACCAATCCCAACCACCAACTCCACCACTTGCTATTCCCCGTCTGGGTGTTGTGCAACCACTCCATTGCGTTTCTCCTTTTCTTATGGAATCATCGAACCCATGTAGTAACCAACTACTGCACCACAAATCCCAAATAGTAGACCAAATACCAGTCTGTTTGTGCGTACCGGTATGCCAGCCAAGCGCAATCGATACGCCGCCCATGGAAACGCAGTAAATATACTAAATGTGGCAATCACCACGATGATAATCGCCGCAATTATCTCGACAATCATTACCATCATCGTATCCTGTTGTACCATCAGCCATGGCTGCACCACACCAAACATGAGTACCAGACTCACCACCAATCCCACACTACTCCACAACGCCGGTTTCGCAAACATGTGCGCTGCCCGTTGGTATTTGGTGGTGGCATCTGTAGCACTAAAAATCGCGACGGTACCTGGGATTGATTTAAAGAGATGAATATGTGATTCGATTGATGTCACATGCTGCCAACCCGCTGCCGCACACATTTCGAAGTATTCAGAATCGGGTGAATCTTGATAATCAATAGCAAAGTTGACCTGTTCGGGTGTAGCTTGCTCGAGTACCATAAACATGCCATTGATTTTGACCAAGCGCCAGCCCTCAGCCGCCCACTTACGCAAACGTTGCAAGTCATATTCCTCGGCAAAAGCTAGCCCAGAACTGATTTCACGGCGAGTTAATGGGATCGATTTTTGTGAAAGCGAGTTACTCATTTGGCCTCCTTGAATTTGCAAACACATTCTTATGACTGCTCGTGTTGATCCAATGCATGCAAGGCAAATTCCACCATCGCGCGCTTGCGCGCAATTTCGTCATTCAACCGATTCCGCCCTTCAGCAGTAATCACGTATATTTTGTTAGTACCATCTGACGCACACCGTTCTAGTAGCCCCGCCTCAACTAGTTGTCGAAGCGTTGTATACAGCGTTGCAGGCCCAATATGAATCGTTTGGCTATCTACTTGCATCAACATCTGCATCACTGCATAGCCATGCCGTGGTACAACAAGTGCTGCCAGAATATAAAACTGTGAGTCGTTCATTTCACCATTTGTCAAAGCATCTTTGCGTGGAATCTCTGCCTCCTCGTGTTTTGTTGTGGTATTTTGTGCTGACTATATTATTTAATGATATAGTGTATTCCAATAATATATCATTAAATGATATAGTGTCAATAGGCAGTTAATTTTCGCCGCTGCATGGTATGGAATCATCCCCGAACAGACACCACCTGCTGCGGCTACACCATGCAACGCATGGTGATCGTGCACTGTGCTCGTGTGCAGCACGTATTGGGCACGTCTATCATCCTATGGCACGCCACCGAGGTTCCACGCGACGGCTGCCGTGGCAATCGGCATGGAATGACGCGGTGCGAAGTAGGAAGTAGGAAGTGAATGAGGAAGATTTCGAACTTATTCACTTTCAACTTGAGTCTGTTTTTTACACAAAAAAACCCCCTCGTATGATTTCTCATACGAGGGGATTCCTACCGAATTGGTAGCGGCGAGCGGATTCGAACCACTGACCTTCGGGTTATGAGCCCGACGAGCTACCACTGCTCCACGCCGCGGTATTGGATGGCGCACAGACCTAGTCTCCCACAAGGCAACCTTGCAGTACCTTCAGCGCTGGAATGTTTCACGACCCGGTTCGGGATGGGACGGGGTGGGACCACTCCGCTTCGTGCACGCCAATGGTTCAGAGTGTGGAATAGCATTTTGCATACATAACCGACATGCCCTAGATCTTCCATCAGGGAAGCCCTCAGCCATGCGCACTCGTCGCCTCCACATGTCGCCATGCGTCCAGCTCGAGCCGCTTATCCCAGTA
>CAISXI010000503.1 GCA_903889425.1 uncultured Roseiflexaceae bacterium
AGTGGCGACCATGCGTGCCATGAATATGGAGCAAAAAATCTGTGTGGGTGTGCAAATCGGCAAAGAACGTGTGCCCCAAATCGTCCAATCGGGAGAAATTCCGAATGCCACCGAAGTGGCAATCATCACACAGTGTGCCACGGCATCGATGCCGCTCATCAACGGCATGCCAACACCGATGCCCGGTAACACACTCAATCAACCCACCCCAAACCAAGACAGTACGTGGGTGACAACATCTGCTGATGGGCTCGTCTGGACCGATCCCATCCAATTGGCCACCGCTGCCAGCGTCCCCGAAATCGTCACCCTACCCGATGGCAGTCTGCTTGCGATGTGGGTATCATTTGCGGATAAACAGTCACGCTTTGGTGAAAAACTCGCCGTAGCACGCCTGAGTAACGGATCACAAACCTGGCAACAACAGGGGAATATTTCCATTGCCGATAGTGACAACATTACCCTGGTTGATCCCGACTTAGTAGTACTCCCTGATGGACGGCTACGCCTCTATGCCTACGATATCCGTACCGATAAGGCCACACACACGATTATGAGTGCGATATCAACGGACAATGGCAAAAGTTTCCGCATGGAACCAGGGATACGCTTTGCCAGCGAAGAAATGTGGGATCCCAATGTGGTCATCATGGCAGATGGCCAATATCGTATGTACTACAACGGCGGCGATGCCATCAAGAGTGCCGTGTCACCCGATGGCGTAACCTTTGTAGCAGATCCCGAAGTCCGTTGGAGCAAAGGGGGGATTCCTGGGGCAATTATCCAAGATCAGACGGTGTGGTTGTATGGCTGTGACAAAGGACTCGCACGCCGTGCAAGTAGTGATGGATTGACGTTTGGTGCATCAACCCAACTCAAAATCAAATCTCCCGCCGGATTATTTATGTGTGACCCATCGGTGAGTATCAACTATCAGGGGTGGTGGATGGTGTTTAAGGGGGGCAAAATGACCCCACCCAAAACACCATAACTGACCCACGCTATTACCGCACCCAACTCACATAATATTGTGGTTTATGCGTCGTGCCGCGTCAACAAAATTTTGGCGCCATGCATGAGTAAGGCCCCATCGACGGCCAAGGTCAAAAAGTTGACTCCGGCATCGACAAACGGTTGTAAGGCGTCAGCCGAACCACCGATAATCCCGACGGTTTTGGCAGCTTGTTGGGCGCTAATAATAATCGACTGCACGGCGGTGGTAAACTCACTGCTTTGCATCGACACGCCCAACGACTGACTCAAATCAGAGGTACCAATAAACACCACATCGACACCGGGTACGGCACAGATTTCTTCGCGGGCGGCGAGACCGCGGTCGGTTTCGATTTGGACCACCACTACCACTTGTTCGTTCATGCGCTGGGGGTAGTTGAGCGTGGCATGGGGTGGGGGCGGATAGCCGGCCACACTGGTTTGGTCGAGCAAAAAGGCTTGCGACAAGGTGTGCAAACCCCGGGTACCGTGGGGTGGGTATTTGCTCCATTCGACGGCCAAACGGGCTTGGGTGGCGCTTTCGACCATGGGAATCATCACGCCATCGGCGCCGGTTTCGAGGGCATGTTGGATGGCACCGCGTGACAAATCGCGTACCCGCACAATAGTCGCGATGCCGTGGGTGCGAGCAGCAGTGACCAGATTTGCTACCATATCGGGGCTCATGGGGATGTGTTCATGGTCAATAATCAAAAAATCAAAGCCGGCGTTTTTGAGCAACGGGATGACCAACGGGTCTTGGAGCATCACAAACGTCGAGTAGCAGGGGCGGGTCGTCAATGTACTACGAAGCATCCCAGGTGCAATCATACAAACCTCTTGATTCAATAACAAATCGCTCTGTGTATCATAACACTGCATGATTGCCTCGTATCTACCGCACCCCGCCGCAACAGAATGATTTTTGGGGAACATATTCACGTCCGCGGGCGTGTTTTTTATCAAAAAATAAACCTCGCACCTATTGACAATATCATTAAGTATGTGTTAAAGTCTTGGAACTACAAGTACGAACTGAATACAACGCTCATTTTTGTGCATGACTATGAGGTCATGCGGATGCCAATGGAGGCAGGGAATGCAGGCTACGTTGACGCGTGTCAGCGGAATTCGCGTAGGTCATGCAGATGATGCAGAAGCCTTAACGGGTTGTACCGTGATTTTGTTGCCCGATCACACCACTGCGAGTGTGGATGTGCGTGGTGGTGCCCCTGGCACCCGCGAA
>CAISXI010000504.1 GCA_903889425.1 uncultured Roseiflexaceae bacterium
ACGCCACCATAAGCGGATTGTCATGGTCGGCATACAACCATTCAGCAGGTAACAAATGAAAGGCGGTAGTAGTCCAATAAAGGATAAAGCCTACATCAGCGATCCACATCAATCTTTTGGTCCACATACACCAGATTCCCTTACTTACGGCGTTCACGTGCCAAATACGTCGTTAGTTGCGGTAGTGACCAAGTATTGATGACGTGAGCTGGTAAGGCGCCACCACGGCGGGCAGTGGCTACCCCTTGCTCGATCCAGGCATGATTCGTTACGTCGTGGGCATCGCTATTGACACTAATCACCGCGCCCGCAGCCAACGCAACCTGCACCAATTCACCGTCGATGTCGAGGCGATCGGGGCCGGAGTTGACTTCGAGGGCCACCCCATGGTGCGCCGCTGCCACAATCACGCGCTCCATGTCGACCGGCGCCCCCAAGCGCCCACCGAGGATGCGGCCACGGGGATGACCGATGATATCGACGGCCGGATGGGCAATTGCTTTGAGCAAACGCTGGGTGGCGACTTCGGGAGTCTGGCGAAGGTTGATATGCGGCGACGCCACCACAATATCCAGCTCGTGCAATATACCGTTGGGCAAGGCTAAATGCCCATCCACCAAAATATCAACTTCGACCCCGTGTAATAAACGAAAATCAACACCGGCGGCGTGATATTCCGCATTCACCATATCAACTTCGAGGCGTTGGGCCCGCAAACGTTTGCTATCGAGTCCATTGGTGACACCAATCAAGGCGCCATGGTCGGTAATCGCAGCATGGGTATATCCGCGCACACGGGCAGATTCAGCCATCTGGGCAATCGAGCCGTTGCCGTCGCTCCAAGTGGTGTGCATGTGCAAATCGCCCTGCATATCGCCCAGCGCGAGTAGTGGTGCGAGTGTCTGTGGCGGGGGGACGTCGGCGATGTAGTATTCCCGCAGCTCCGGGGGAATCCACGCCATCCCCAGCACTGTATATAACTGCACTTCATCGGGCACGTCGTACACCACCCCGTGGCGGTATAAACCGTCACGGTGTAACGTATACCCGTGGTGCAGGGCTTGTTTTTGTAACCACGTGCGGTGGTCATCATTACCAGTAAACATCGCCAACGTAGCACCCCACGTGGCAGGTGAGGCTACCTGTACCTCGAGGGTCATGCCGTTTTGGAGGCGCGCCAACACCTGATTGGCCTGCACTGCTGGTTTGACCAACAACACCAGGCCACCAATCTGTTGGGCACAGGCGATTGGATCATGACTAACCACCACAATATCGAGGTCGCCGATAGTGGTCTGGCCACGGCGCAGGCTCCCCGCCCACGAGGCATCGGTCACGGTAGGTAACTGGCGGATTTCGCTAAGCAACGCCTGTCCCATTTGCCAGGCGTGGAGGAGCAACGTGCGCTCTTCGCGATCGGCTACCGCATCGATGCCTTCGCGAATTCCGGCCACGGTACGGGCGCCAATCCCTTTGATTTGCACCAAGCGGCCGTTATCGATG
>CAISXI010000505.1 GCA_903889425.1 uncultured Roseiflexaceae bacterium
GGTAGACGGTCAAGGCTTTGAGCAAGCCAGGGCTACTCACAACCCACTTGCTTTCGCTTTCGCTATAGATTTCGCCGTTGAAGCTCATCCATACTTGGCGGAAGCCTTCTTCCCACGAACCGCCGCCCCAGGCAGTGGCTGCAGGCAGACAGACGGCGGCCACACCCGCTTTGGCAATGTTGTCACACAACCCGTAGAAGTCGTCCCAGGTGTTGGGTTGGACATCTTTGATGTTGTTTTTGGCCAATACGTCTTTGCGATAAAAGAACGTAAAGGTTGAGGCACTACCTGGCGTGGTGTAGTTTTTGCCACCGATGAGGTTGGCTTCTTTGAGGACGGGGTAGATGTGGGCGTAGTTGTCCCACTTGGCGATTTGACCACTCAAGTCGGCCAAGGCGCCACCAGCGGAGAGGTCAGCAACGACACTGGCACCGAGCGACACGATGTCTGGCAGGGTACCTGCACCGGCATCGACGTTGACTTTGGTGTTGTAGTCGTTGTCGGTGGCAGGACCGGGTACGCCTTTGACGCTCCACGGCTTGCCTTCTTTTTTCATGCGTTCATTGAAGCTGGCAATTGCCAATTGATCAACCTTTTGTCCCAACTCACGGTCGGGGGTCATGTAGGTCAATTCGATTGGCTCTGCACTTGCTGCCGCATCACCGGCGGGTGCGCTCGTGCTACTGCCACAGGCTGCCAGCACTGCGGCACCGGTGGCAGTCGCCATCAAACGCAACATACTGCGCCGGCTAATGCCCACCCCTGAGGTCTTTTGATCGTGGCTCATGTGTTTGCTCCTTCGCAATCCAACCAATGCCATCTATATACACACAGCCAAACGGCTGGTTGTACCATGTTTACACCTACGCCGCCGTAATCCGTTTGAGCAGGGCTACGGTCGTCGCAATCCCGGTATCGACGGTTTCGTCGGCACCGGCGTATTCGATACTTACTGCGCCAGTATAGTTGTGGCGCCGCAGGGTAGTTACAAATTCCGCCCAATAGGCTTCATCATGCCCTTCGCCCCACAAACAGTGCCCCCACGCCCGCGGTGTGCCGTCGCCGTGACGTGTGTCGAGTCCGCCGTTGAGGCGCAACTCATCTTCGTTGATCCAGCAGTCTTTGGCATGCACATGATAAATATGACTGTTGAGCGCCCCCACCACCCGGATGGGATCGATGCCCTGCCAAAACAAGTGACTGGGGTCAAGATTGACCCCCACCACATCTCCGGTAATCTGATGCAGTTGCCAAAACGTGTGCGGGTTGTAGACTACTTGCCCTGGGTGTAGCTCAATTGCCACCCGTACGCCGTGGCTAGTGATTTGGGTGGCTGCCTGTTGCCAAAACGGCGTGACGATTTGCGCCCATTGTTGGGCTAGCAAGGTCTGAAACTCGGGTTGCCAATCACAGGTCACCCAGTTAGGAAAAAATCCGCCGTTGTGGGGCTCACCCGGACATCCACTCATGGCCACCACGGTGCCGATTTCGAGTAATTCAGCCAGTTGTAAGGTCTCGAAAAACACTTGCTGAGCCCGGGTGCGCCGCTGCATGTCGCCATCGAGCAGGTTCCCCGAACAGTTGAGGGCATTAATCTGAATCCCGCGACTCTGGAATTGCTCATGCCAGCGCCGTCGCTGCCCGGCATCGTGCAACAATTCTTGTAGGTTGCAATGGGGCGCTGACGAAAAATTTCCCGTACCCAGCTCAACCGCCGTCACCCCTTGGGCCACACAGGCATCGATCATCCCCGTGACCGATTTATTATCAAAACAATCACTAATCACACTAATCTGCATACTGCTACTCCTTTGTATCGGTATGTATTGCGCACACGTGTGCACAATTATGATGAACAAAAAAAATCGTGTGAATTATTATGCAAAAATAAAATCTGTCTATGCAGATTTAACTATAAGTAATCGGTTTTGTCAAATAAAAAAATAGTCAATTTCCAAAAATACCCGATTTTACTCAAGTATTGATTGTGTGTATTTGCACAAATGATTGTCAATTACATATTTCTGGCAAACGAGCATGAATTTTAATTTTTTTAACCAAAACAATACCTACGCCAATATTAGCAGCTCATTAGTTGTTCGGCGGTGCATTGATACGCCCAAGTGCGGAAATTGTGCGATTAATTGATGATTTTAATTCGTTGTGCAGTTTCGGCGGAAGTAATTTTAATATACGTGTGTGTTTGGGTGCACAGTAACCACAGTTGTTATTTTCCGCGCGCGTATGGTGCACAGGGCATCGGGTGCGGAGTCGCTCCTCCACGTCATTCCGTGACCACAGTCATGGAATTTCCTATCGAGCGCACACCCACCGTCGTGTGCCTATCCCATGGCAAGCCTCGGGAGATTCCACGCTGCGGTTGCTATCGCAACCGGCATGGAATGACGCTAGGGGTGGAATTTTGGCGTAGGTATTGACCAAAACACGATAGCGTTATGGTGGTGGTGCATCATAGAGCTGCAACAAATCCCACAGATTGCCGTAGCAATCGCGCCATTTCACCACGCTCCCGTAGGTTTCGTGGCGCGGTGCTTCGATAAATGTGACGCCGAGGGCCTGCATCCGCGCATAATCATGGCCAAAGTCGTCACTGACGAGAAAGAAGGCTACCCGCCCCCCGGTTTGATTGCCGACATGGGCAGTTTGGTCGGGGGTGGCCGCTTGTGCCAACAACAGCGCGCTGCCGTTGTGAGTGGCCGGCCCGATGAGCACCCAGCGTTTGCCGGGGCTCAGCGGGCGGTCTTCGTAGACGACGAAGTTGAGGACTTGGGTGTAGTAGGCAATCGCCTGGTCATAGTTATTGACCACAATGGTGACATAGCCGAGCTGTGGCATGGTGGTGTTGTTTCTAGCGTCGTGGCGGCATGGCGGCGGCCACGGCCTGTTCGTCGGCATATGTATGGGTGAAGCGTTCCAGTCCAAATTTGGCATAGTTGATGTCGTTACGGGGATGCTGGGTGACCAATTCAGCCATCATGCGCCCGAGGGCTGGGGCGTGCGTCACGCCGGCTTCGTTGTCGCCGGTGACGGCCCACAGTCCGTTGATGCCAGGCACCGCGCCGGCGATAAAGGTACGGTCGGCAGTATAGGCCGGCATCCCTTGGGTCCAGTTGGCGACACTCATGTCGACTGCGGGGAACAAGCGTTGGAACGAGGCTTGTACGGCGTTGGTCAACGACGTCACCAGTTCTGGGTAGTACGGGCGCGTGCCGACGGTGGCAATCTGGGGCAAATCGTAGACCGCCGCATAGCCGTCACCTGTGCCCCACATCAAGGCCCCCTGATGCTCGCGGATCCAGGCGCCTTGCTCGGGAATCATCACGGTGGGCAAGCAATCAGGTACCCCACACACTTCGCCAATAATCCTGGTAGCCACCACGCGGTACAACGGCAGGGTTAATCCCACCGTGCGCAATAACGTATTGCTCCATGCCCCAGCCGCTACAATCACGTGGTTGGCGTGGTACTGTTGGCCAGTATTGGTTTTGACTCCGCTGATATGGCCATTTTCGTGCAATAACTCGACCACATGTTGGCCATAAATCGCCGTGGCACCGTGGCGCAACACCTCGTGGGCGATGGCAACGACTGCCGGCGTGGTATGGACTTGGATGCCTTTGGGGTGGTAGACGGCGCCATATACCTCGTCTGTGGCAATACTGCCGCCACTAATGGCGTGGATTTCGCTGGGATTGAGGGCGCGGGTATCGGCAGGGGCGAGAGGGTGTGTCAGCATGGGGGCAATCCAGGTGTCATAGCCATGGGCGCTGCGTGCCAAAAAGAGATTGCCGTTAGTGCGTAGGTGGATGTCGTGGCGTTGCCCGAGGGCTTTATAAAAGGCTAGGCTATATTGTTCGAGGGCCAGTTCGTTGGCGCCCCACCCTTTGGGACCAAACCCCGCCGCCCATTCCCCTACAAAGCCGGCGCCGGCGCCCGTGGTGGCCACGCCTGGGTGACTGACATCGATGATGGCGATGTCGTGGACCCCTTGTTGTTGTAGGTGGTGGGCCGTGCTCCACCCCAAAATCCCACCGCCAACGATGATTGCTCCATAATGACGGGTACGCATCGTGTCCCCCTGACCGCTTATTGAATCATTTTGGCTACTATAGCAGAGAATGACGCAACGCAAAAAAATATGCTCACAATGCCGCTTCACTGACGTGGGCGCCGGCGAGGCTGACGCCGAGGGTGTCGCTCAGGTGAATTTTCATTTTGTGGATGGTGGTGGGCGAAAAATCAGCAAAACTGGTCGCGTGTATCGCCTGTGCCAGGCTGGTGAGCGTATTAGGCGTCATGCCGACCTCGTTCTTGGCGGTAGACTTCGTAGACGTTGAGGGGGTGGGTAGCAGGCAGTGGTTGGGCGTGGGCCGCATGCCACGCGGCAATGGCATCACCGTTGGCGAGCCAGACATCGTCGTGGCGAGTGATTTCATGCAAAAAATCACGCAACAGTTGATTGCGCCCCGGTGTCCCCATCCACTCGGGATGGAGTTGCAACACAAAGCAACCACCATAGCGCCGGTAGGCGGCGAATTCGAGCAGCCAATTCGATAATACTGCATCGTAGGCCGGCAAGCGGCTATGCCCGGGGGGAAAGGCGGGGGTGAAGTTGAATTGGAAGTAGGGGCGGTCGTCGAGCTCACTATGCACCGGGATTTCGACCAGCCCGCTGTGGTGGCTATACGGCATATCATCGCCGTTGAGTGATGCCGACCACGCAAACCCTGCGGACTGCAACGCCATATCAAAGCGCCGCGGCCAGCGCCCACTCGGTAATCGGAAGCCCTGTACGGCGTGGCCACTCACCTGCTCGAGTGTCGATTTACTTTGGGTCAATAGAGTGTGGGTGGTCGCCGCATCAAGGGTGGTGTATGCTTCAAAATCCCAGCCGAGACTAGCAATCTGCTGGTTGGCTGCCACGATGTCACGGATGAGTTGCATGTGTTGTTGGGCCACCAGCCCTGGTACGAACCAGCTCGCAGGAATCGTGAAATCGGCGAAGGTTTGGAGCAGGCGATCGACGCCGCGTAACGCACCATATTGCCATACCGAGAAGCTCTTGCTCCGCTGTGGTAAATCAGGCGCTTGGGCCACGGCGTCACGTCCATCACTAAACAGCACACTGATGAGCACAGCACAGCGTTTGCCGGCAGGCCAATAGCTATTGGGTACTGTGGTCATTTGTTGCCTCCTTGGCCGTATTGGTGAATCCACCAGTCGGCGACATCGTTGCCCCGTGCCACCCAGACATCGTCGTATTGGCGGATGGTCTGGAATAATCCTTCGAGGATAGATAAGCGTCCCGGTTTGGCGCTGACTTTGGGATGCAGAATCGTCGTCCAAAACAATCCGTCGCGATGATAGCCCTGGAACTCTGCCGACCAGTTGCGCATCACGGCGCGGTAATCGGCCAAGCGGTCGAGTCCGCTGGGGAATGCTGGATCTTCGAAGTAGGCTAGGGCGGTGTAGTCGTCCATGTCCCAGCGGGCTGGTAATTCGACCAAGCCGTGGCCACCGGTTGCCGCGGGGTGGAAGTAGGGGCGGTCATCGCCGCGCATCGAACTCGAATACTTGACGCCAAAGGTATGGAGCAACGTGGCGGTGGCCGTGCTCCAGTCGCCCGAGGGAGTGCGGAAGCCGGTGGGCGTGATGCCTAGGCGCTGTTGGAATATGGTGCGTGATTGTTCCATCACTGCGTGTTGTTGGTCAATGGTTAAATCAAAAAAAACTTCGTGGCGATGGCCGTGATAGGCCACTTCGTGGCCTGCGGCGAGGATGCGTTCGCACAGGCTGGTCCAGTGTGTCACCACCCAGGTGGGAATGAAAAAAGTAGCGTGGAGCTGGTATTGCGCCAGTAAATCGAGCAGGCGCGGTACGGCCCGGTAGGGACCATAGCTGCCTTCGCCAAAGTAGCGCAGATTGTCGAGCAGCGAATCGTCGAGCATGGCATCGCCACTCGGGCCGTCGACATCGAATGCCAATGCCACCGCCGAGCGATATCCGGCAGGCCAGCGAATGAGGGGCGGGGTAATCATAATTGGCGCCTTTGGGTGTGGTTGCTGTTGCCCTAGTATAGCCGAGCCATCTGGGGCAAACAAACAAAAACGCCGCTTGCAATCATGCAAGTGGCGTAACGTGGTGACCCGGGAGGGAATCGAACCCCCAACACTTAGTTCCGAAGACTAATGCTCTATCCATTGAGCTACCGGGCCACGTTTGCTGATTATACCATACGCGGTTGTTGTGGTGCAATAAATGAAGGAGGAAGCGTTCGCCCCCAGCGTCATTCCATGCAGGGTGCTCGCACCTGTAGCGTGGAATCTCCTTGGTTGCCTAAATGATGTCGAAAGTACCCCACACCCAGCGTCATTCCATGCCGGTTGCGATAGCAACCGTAGCGTGGAATCTCCTTGGTTGTCTAAATGATGTCGAAAGCATCCCACTGCGCCTGTTGCGCCATGCAATGACGTTGCGGGGCTCCGCGTCCTCTGCGCCCTCTGTGCGAGACAAATAGAATCCCCCCGCCCTCTGCGTCCTCTGTGCGAGACAAATGACATCTCGTATGGACAGCCATGTATCGGTCACTCTGACAGATTTATTACCATTATTTTTGGTGAAAATGAATGGACCTGAAATGTAGCATGTAAAATGAAAATATTGTGTTAATGGTATGATAGTGTGAAGTGGATTGGTAGTTGCTACAGAATTGTATAGTTACAAATTTATTGGATTGAGGCATTTCATAGGATTGTTAAATATGGATGACCGGTTAACCGCAAAACAAATTGTGATTGGCTTGATGCGTCAAATATTTGGGCGATTACGAGAGCACGGGATTTATCTAGCCGATGTCATTGATGCGTTGCGTAGCCACGGTGTAGACATAACCCGGACGCGTTTTGATGATTTATTTATGACACGACCAGAACGTGAGGTAAATATATCAGTAGGATTATTTACGACGGTCATTACGGTGCTTTTTGAATTTGATACACAGATAATAAGTGCGGAAGATTTTTTTAAATTGGTGATTGCGACGCGTATTCCGTTGCAACCGATTAATACCTTTGCGCAATATTTTAGTACGGTGTTATGGCAAAAAGAACTCCAACGGTATGGTTTCCAGGAATTACAATTACCTGCAATAACGCAAATTATTGGACGCGAAGATATTATTGAGCAATTACAGTCTGCGCTATTGTTGCGGACAAATGTAGCATTAATCGGACCTGCCGGAATTGGCAAAACGACTATGGCGTTTGAGATGATGCGGCGATACGAGATTTATACCGATCAAAAAACGTTTTATTTTGATGTAAAAGGGA
>CAISXI010000506.1 GCA_903889425.1 uncultured Roseiflexaceae bacterium
CCCGCCCCACTACTCAGCAACGGCTTTACCATCACCAATGACCCGGCCCGCATGGGGCGCTTGACGCCCTCCAACCCCCACGCCCCCATCAACGAACTGCGCGAGCAATTCGCGGCTCAGGGCTATTTATGGCTCAAGGGCATCCTCGATCGCAACGCGGTGCTGGCCTTCCGCAAGCGCTTTTTTGCCGCTTATCAAGTCGCTGGACTGCTCAAACCAGACACTGACCCCACTGACGGTATTTATAGCGGCGCCGTCGAAGACCACGCCCAAATCGCCAAAATCACCCACGAAGTGGTGCGCTGGGCCGCCTATGAATCGTTTTGTTTGCAAGCACCGATTTATGAGTTCTATACAGCCCTGTTTGGCGGCGAACCCTACCTGCACAAACGCAAGCTCATTCGTTACGTCAAGCCACAAGATGCCAATTCGACTGGCGCCCATTATGACTTGACCTATTTGCGGGCAGGTACTGATACGGTGGCCACGAGCTGGATTCCCATCGGCGACGTCCCCGTCAAAATGGGCGGCCTCGTCTACCTCGAGGGTTCTGACACCTGGGGCCGGCGCATGGAAGCCGAATTCCGCGCCAAAAACGAGGGCATGAGCCGCGAAGATCAAATCAGCGCCTACAACAAAAACATGTCGTCGAGTGGTTGGCTCACCAAAGATCTCCCCGAGCTGGCCAATCGCCTCGATAGCCGCTGGCTGGTGGCCGACTACGAAGCAGGTGACATGGTGGTGCATAGCGCTTACATGATCCACGCAGCTACGACCAATGAAGTCGATGATGGTACCATGCGCTTGTCCACCGATATCCGCTTCCAACGGGTGCGTGATGAAGTCGATGTGCGTTGGAACAACCACTGGTCGATGGACGACATGCTATGACATTGCCCAACAACGATCAGATTCCCTTGTTGGAGTTTGACCCCAATCCGCGCGCCTTTATCAATGCCGCCGACCATAGTCGCCCACTCGATATCCCCAGCGCGGTGGTGCTCTGTTTTTTCCATGATGTGATTGAACAATTGGTCAAAGACGGCGCCCTCCGTGAAGTCTATGCCTTGCGTAGCGAAATGGGCGCACATCCCCTGTACGTCTTTACCATGCCCCACGGCGGCCAAATCTGCCTAATGCACCCTAGTGTGGGCGGGCCCATCGGTAGTGCCTTGATCGAAGAACTCATCGGCCACGGCATTCGCCAAATCGTCGCCATTGGTGGTGCAGGGTCACTACAACAACAACTCACCGTGGGGCACGTGGTGGTGCCCACCATGGCACTGCGCGATGAAGGGACGTCGTACCATTATGTCGCCCCCAGTCGTTGGATTGCTGCCCAGCCCGCCGTCACCCAGGTTATCCGGGATGTGCTCACGGAGCAGCAGATTCCCTTTGTCGAGGGGCCGACCTGGACCACCGATGCCTTTTATCGCGAGACGGTGGCCAAAGTCGAACGCCGCCGCAACGAAGGCTGCTTGACCGTCGAAATGGAAAACGCCTCGTTCCTGGCCGTCGCCCAGCTCCGCAACGTGCAATTCGGCCAGATTTTGTATAGCGGCGACGATCTCAGTAGCGAAGTCTGGGATAGTCGCGGTTGGCATACCCACGCCACCTTACGCCACCATCTGACCATGGTCGCCACCGAAGTCGCTTGGCGCCTACAACAATAACCCCTCGAGCACCCATTGCCCCCACTGCTGGTTATATGCCGGCGGTGGGGGGATTTTTTCTCCCCATTTTATCATTTACCACTACAATTTCTAATATTCCTCAAATAACCAAAAAAATCATGCGTGCTATACTACACATAAGTCATCCCCCCAAAAAATCTGATGACGACGAGGTATTAACTATGAGACTTGAACGATTTACCGAAAAAGCCCAAGAAGCCTTCCACGAAGCACAAACCATAATGGGCGGTTTGCACCACACCCAGCTCGACGTGGAACATATTTTTCTGGCCTTGTTGCGCCAACGCGACGGGTTGACTGGCAAAGCCTTGACCAAATTGGGCGTCGATGTCGAGCTCGTGTCACAACGGGTGGAATACGAACTCGAGAAATCCCCCAAGGTATATGGCCAAAACATTTACGGCAACCAGGTCTATATCACGCCCCGCACGCAACGCTTGGTCAAGCGTGCCGAAGACGAAGCCCAACGCCTCAATGACCAATTCACGGGCATCGAGCACATTTTGGTGGCCATCCTCAACGAACGTGATGGCGCATCGCAACGCATTTTGAGTAGCTTCAACATTACCCAAGAGCGCTTGTACCAAGTATTGATGGAAATCCGCGGCACCCAGCGCTCTGACACCCCCAATGCCGACAGCAAATACGAAGTATTGTCCAAATACAGCGTCGATTTAACCAAATTAGCCAGCGAAGGCAAGCTCGATCCGGTGATTGGTCGCGAAACCGAAATCACTCGTGTCATTCGCATTTTGAGTCGGCGTAACAAAAACAATCCGGTGCTGGTCGGTGAAACGGGCGTCGGCAAAACTGCCATCGCCGAAGGGCTGGCACAACGCATCCACGAAAACGACGTGCCACAACCCTTGATTGGTAAGCAGGTTTTGTCACTCGATTTGGGGGCCATGGTGGCCGGCTCCAAGTTCCGCGGCGAATTCGAAGAGCGCCTCAAAGGGGTGATGGACGAAATCCGCGCCGCCCAAGGCAAAATCATCCTGTTCATCGATGAATTGCACACCGTGGTCGGGGCTGGCGCCGCCCAAGGCTCAATCGATGCCTCGAACATGCTCAAGCCATCATTGGCCCGGGGCGAATTGCAGGTCATCGGCGCCACCACTCTCGATGAATACCGCAAACACATCGAAAAAGACCCGGCCCTCGAGCGTCGTTTTAGTCCGGTGTTTGTGGAAGAGCCCGACGTACCCACCACCATCGCCATGTTGCGGGGCTTGCGCCACCGCTACGAAGAGCATCACAAATTGGCGATTAGTGATGACGCCATCGATGCGGCAGTGCGTTTGTCGAGTCGCTTTATCACTGACCGGTTTTTGCCCGACAAAGCCATCGATTTACTCGACGAAGCCTCGGCCAAACTGCGTATCGACATGTATTCGATGCCCAAAGAATTACGCACCCAAGAGCAAAAGCTCCAAGAATTGCGCGTGGCCGAAGAAGAAGCCAGCCAGAAACGCGATTACGAGCGCGCCGTAGTGATTCGCGCCGAGTTCCTCAAACTCGAACAGTCGTTCACCATCGAACGCGACGCCTGGCGCAAAACTGCCAACCTCGACGAAATTGTCGATGCCGAAGATATTGCCCAAATCGTGTCGTCTTGGACGGGTGTGCCGGTGATGCGCATGCTCGAACGCGAGCGTGAGAAGTTGGTCCACATGGAAGATCGTTTGCAAAAACGTGTCATCGGCCAACGTGAAGCGATTGTGGCGGTGTCTGACGCCATCCGCCGCGCCCGCAGTGGCATGGCCGATCCCCGTCGGCCGATTGGCAGCTTTGTGTTTGTCGGTCCCACTGGTGTCGGCAAAACCGAATTGGCCAAGGCGCTGGCAGAATTCATGTTTGACAGCGAAGATGCCATGATCCGCATCGATATGTCGGAATTCCAAGAGCGCCACACCGTGTCACGTTTGTTGGGCGCCCCTCCAGGATATGTGGGCTACGACGATGCCGGCCAATTGACTGAGCGCATCCGCCGGCGTCCCTACCAAGTGGTGCTGTTCGACGAAATCGAAAAAGCCCACCCCGATGTGTTTAACACGTTGTTGCAATTGCTCGACGACGGGCGCTTGACCGATGGCCAAGGCCGGACGGTCGATTTCAGCAACACCATCGTGATTATGACATCCAACATTGGCACCGAGCATGTCAAGCAACAAGGGATTGGTTTGGTCAAGGCCATTGACAAGCACGATCAAGCGGCGGCGCAGGTGCGGGTAATGGAAGCGATGAAACAGGCCTTCCGGCCCGAGTTCCTCAACCGCATCGACGACGTCATCGTCTTCCACCCCTTGACCGAAGTCGAGTTAATCCAAATCGTCGACATCATTGCCGCCGATGTCCAGAAGCGCCTGCAAGAACAAGGGATTACCTTGACGCTCGACCAAGGCGCCAAATCGTGGTTGGTCACCACCGGCTTCAACCCAGCCTATGGCGCCCGGCCGTTACGCCGCACCGTACAACGGAGCATCGAGACCCCGATGGCACGCGAAATCCTCAATGGCGCATTCGCCAGTGGCGACGTTGTCATCGGCGAGGTTCACGAGGACGGCAAACAATTGCGCTTTAGCAAAGCCGAGCGCCTCGAAGTGCCACAAACCCAACCAACCGCCCAAGTCTAACAAACCGCACAACACACCCCCCGTCGCAAAAACTGCGACGGGGGGTGTTTTTACACAACGTGAATTTATAATTCCAATGCCACGGCACGTTCGATATGCGATTCGGCCATCAATTGCGCCACCACACTATCGGGAATGTGATCGTCACAGGTCAGCACCATCAGCGATTGCTCGCGGGGGGCAAGGCGCCCCACTTGCATGCTGGAAATGTTGACGTCGACGGTGCCCAGCAACGTGCCCACCCGACCCACCATGCCTGGTCGGTCACGATGGTAGGTAAACAACAACGAACCGACGGGCTCGAAAGTGACCCAATAGCCGTCGAGTTCCACCACGTAAGGGCGATCGCGCAACACCGTCCCGCTAAAGACGTGGACACCGCTAGCGGTGTGGGCTTGCAGTTCAAGCATACCGGCGTAGTTTTCGACTTCGGGCACGGTACGTTCGCCAAAGCGTACACCCCGTTCTTTGGCAATGATGGGGGCATTGACGGCGGTAATCCGTTGTTCACTGACCCCAGCCAGCAACCCTTGGAGCAAGGCTACCCGCAGGGGGGCGGTGTTGGTGTTGGCCAACTCGCCGGCATAGACAAATTCGTAGCGCTGGATGGGCTCATCGGCCAGACCCAAGCACAATTTGCCGAGGCTACGAGCCAAGGTGGCATATGGCGTGAGGAAATTGACTTCTTCGGGGGCGATATAGGGTGAATTGACCGCATAGCGGGGCGATTCACCGTTGAGGGCATCCAGCACGCCATCGGCCACATCGACACCGGTCGAGGCTTGGGCTTCAACCGTCGAGGCACCCAAATGGGGGATGGTAATTACTTTGGGATTATCGAGCAGTGGTGAGTTAACCGGGGGCTCTTGTTCGTAGGCGTCGAGGGCTGCGCCGCCGAGCCGGTTGTTGGCCAAGGCCTCTGCCAAGGCGACTTCATCAATCACGCCACCCCGGGCGGCGTTGATGAGGTAGGCCGTGGGTTTCATCATGGCCAGGCGGGTAGCATTGAGCAAGTGGCGGGTGGCATCGATTAACGGCACATGTAACGACACAAAATCACTGCGTTGCAAGACGTCGTCTAAGGTGCACAAGGTGACCCCCAGTTGTAGGGCACGCTCTGTCGACACCACCGGATCATAGGCGATGACGTCCATTTCGAGGGCCCGAGCCCGGCGTGACACTTCGGCACCGATACGCCCAAATCCGACCAGACCGAGGGTTTTGCCCCGTACTTCTTGCCCCATGAACTTGGCACGGCTCCAGCCTCCTTGGGAGACATGTTGATGCGCCTGAGGTAAATGGCGGGCCAACGCCAAAATCAAGCCAATCGCCAGTTCAGCCACGGCGACGCTATTTGAGGCGGGGGCATTGACGACCACGATGCCGAGTCGGGTGGCGCTTTCGACATCAATGTTGTCGACGCCGGTACCGGCGCGACCGACAACCCGTAATTTCGTCCCGAGCGCCAACAATTCGGCATCGACTTTAGTAGCACTCCGCACTATAAGCGCATCATAATCAGCAATAATCGCCAATAATTCGGGGCGCTTGATGGTGGGTTTGACATCAACTTGGGCCGAATTCACTAACCGTGCCAAACCTTCTTCGGCAATCGGTTCTGCAACCAAAATACGAAACATACCGTGACTCCCAATTAAAAAAGCGGAACCATACGGTTCCGCCTCATTGCGAACTAGGGGTATTGTATCACCAACATTCAAGGATGGAGAGGGGATTGATGTTGACATCGTGTTGGTAGACTTCGTAGTGCAAATGGGGACCACTCGAATAGCCAGTAGTGCCCACCCAACCGATAATCATGCCTGGCTCAACTTGTTGGCCACTGACAATATTGAGCTTACTGAGATGGGCGTAGGCGGTCGCCCAGCCGTTGATTTCGTCGCTGATACGCACATAATTCCCTGCCAACCAGTTATTGGGGACAACCCGGGCAATGCCTGAATGCAACGCCACAATCGGCGCCCCGAGCGTATCACTGGGGTCGGCATAGCCGTCGCCATTACCGTCAACAGCCAAATCGACGGCACCCCAAATCGAGGCCGGAGCATGGGTGCCGACGCCATAGCCTTGGGTCATCACCACATTGCCTGTTTGTGGGCGCACCGGGCAACCAAACGGCGCCCCCGGTAAACCTCGTTTGGAGGCAATGGCGGCTAATGGGCGGCTATCGGGAGTATCGGCTACGGGCTGAGCGGCAGGTGCGGAATCAGCGGCGATGATTTTTTGTGAAATAGCCGGACTCAAGGCCAATTGCACCAAATGTTGGCGCAACTGATTGCTAGCGCCATCGGGCGAATCGGCCAATTGGGCAATCACGTGCGTTTCGGCGAGGACGCGGGTAGCTGGCATACTCATCACCAACATCGATCCGCCCAGCATCACGACCGCAGACGCAATCATGAAAATCGTCCCGAGCCCCAGCATCCACAAATACGGCGCTGCTTTGTTGGCTTGGGGTAAGCGGATGAGTTGTTTGACAGTCACTTCATACAGCTTACTGAGTTGGACTAATTGATTGGCATCGAGTGGACGCAGTCCGTGTTCGGCCGCAGCAATATCACGCACCGGAATCCCAGTGCGTGTCGCCACATCGACCATTGATAAGCCACTTTTTTGGCGTAATTGTTGTAACGTGTTTTCCATCTTCCACTCCATGTGCATTACTGTACCACAGCATGCATGGATTGACGAGTGGCCAAGATTACGGCACGATGAGACATTGGCGTAATCCGTTATTGATTGCTTCGACACCGTTTTGGAGCGAGATGTCCCGCAACAAGACCAACGGCAACACCGCCTCGTAGGCATCCCAGCGACATATCGTGACATCGTCATAAAATTGGGGTGTCATACTATCGATTTGGGGCGCCAGTACCGCAAATAACGCATCGTCAGGCAAGGCACCACTACTGGCCACACCACGGTTCAGCGGGATCCACCGCATGGTACGTACCAATTCAGTTTGGGCGGGCACGGCTTGGAGTGCCTGGATGAGTTGCACGACTTGGGCTTGGCGCTCGGCTGGCAGCGCTTGGGGGATAATCGCATACACCACATCGACTGGGGGCCGCAGGCGTTGGCCGGTGGCACTATAGAGCGGTGCCGGGGCATACATGACGGTTAATTGGTCAGGGTTTCGCTCATAACGCCGGATGGCCGCATCGCCGTCGATGGTAAACGGCACCCGCCAATTGACAAAATCGGTGGTCGCTTCGACGTAGGTGGTGGCCTCACGTGGCCCCAAACTGCGTAAATCGACCAGCGATTGCAAGGCGGTCAACCCCAGCTCGTCGGGTAACACCGAACCGGTATCGGTGAGTACGGCCGTTGCCCCGAGTTGGTCGAGATACATTTGGAACCAGCGCCCATCGGCCCACGAAAAAGCCATTTTGTAGCGCACCCGCCCAGTGATGAGGTTGTTGATACCCATCACCTCAGCAGTGCTGTCAGGGATAGCCGCCAGCAGGTCACTGTTGGCAATGCTGACCAGATAATTCCGTGCGGCAATGGGCATGGCCATGTAGTTGGCGTTGTTGGCGATGGCGCGGTCATACATGGGGTAATGATCAACCCCAATCGCCGGCGCATTAGCGGCCACCACACCCAAACGGATGAGTTGTTGTAGGTCGTATTCGTTGCCAATCCAGACATCGACGCTGTCGGTGGCGGTACTTGCCAAGGCATAGGTGCCGTCCGGCGAGCGGGCATCGACGGTAATCGGCAATTGTTGCAGCGCCGCCGTCTGTGTCAGCACGTCAATCAGCGGTTGGGGTGAATTGTTGTCGGATTGAATGACCCGCACTTGCAATGTGGCAGGCAGTGGCGCCACCGTGGCCGTTGGTGGTGGGGCAATGGTGGCGGTCGCGGGAATCGCGGTCGCGACAATCGTCGCGGTAGCCGGCGGGGTCGGCGTGACCGGCGCTTGTCCCACCGACAAACCGCTACAACTCGCCAGCACACAAAGCAATAACAACAATCCCACCCGGCGCCGTAATTCAGACAACATGATTATTCCTCATTGGTCAAGGCACGCCGCACGAGGGCGGCCGCGCGGGGTTGTACGGCGTCACATGCCAACAATACGGCACCGACGACAGGCTCACACCCTAACAACACCGGAGTAGCGCTAGGCGATACGTGGCGTAATGCCTGTGTAAATGCAGCAAACAAGGCCGCCGCCGCCCCACCAGCAATCACCACCGTATGGGGTTGCACCGTCAAATCGAGTTGGCGGGCCACGGCACCGGCGTTGGCGGCTAGGAGCTGGGCGGCCGCCTCAACAATCGTCATGGCGGCTGCATCACCGGCGACAGCGGCCTGAGTGACCTGTGGCGCAAAGGTCGCTGGGTCACGCGCAATCGTACCTCGCGACAATCCTTCGGCGAGGGTGGGGATGTCGGTTACCCCGCCCCAGTCACACAGCAATGCAGTCAAAAGCGTGGGGGCGCGCCGGCCATAATGGGCTTCTGCCGCCATACTCATGGCGGCAATGGTTAGACTCTGGGCGCCAGCGAAATCAGCCCAGTCGCTGCCCAACCCAAACGTACGGTAGCGCCGGCCATCCACCGCCACCCCAGCCACGGTACTGCCGGTACCGGCAATCACTCCCACCCCAAATGGGTCATGGCTACCAGCGCGCAACGGCAAAAAGGCATCGTTGACGGTAATCAGCGTGGCGCGGGGGGTCAGTGGTGCGAGCAACGGGCGCAGGCGGGTCTCGTCTGACGGCCAATCGAGGCCCGCCAAGCCCCACGCCACGGCACCCACGTCATCGGGGAGGGCGTTGGCGTGTGACAGCAAATCATTGATGATGGTGGCATACAACTGGGCGGCAGCGGCCAGGCCGATGCCTTCCCAATTACCAGCACCCGCCTGCACACGGGCCAGTACGCGCCCTTGCAGATCAACGGCAAGCGCCGTTGTTTTTGTACCACCAACATCAACACCAATCAGAATCATTTAGTAGCCTTCGTCGAAATTCACGATGTTCTGGAGTTTTTGACCATGCATGTAGCGTTCGAGGTTGGTGATAAACAGGTCCATCATGCGGCCACGGGTTTTGGGGGAAGAATACGAAATGTGTGGGGTAATCCAGACATTCGGCGCATCCCACAATGGGTGATTGGCGGGTAATGGTTCTTCGGGGACGACGTCGAGTCCGGCGCCGGCAATGCGTTTTTCATTCAGCGCAACAATTAAGTCTTCGGTATTGATGACTTGACCACGAGCCACATTGACGATGTAGGCCGTCGGCTTCATTTTGGCGAAGGCACTGGCATCGACCATACCCCGAGTAATGTCGGTCAAGGGAGCAGCAATGACAATCACGTCGGCGTCGGGCAAGAGTTTTTGCCATTCGTCATCACTCACTACTTCATCGACATATTTGGTGGGTTGGGGGCGGCGGCGACTGCCTACCACGCGCATACCAAAGGCTTTAGCGCGCTTGGCGGTTTCTTGGCCGATACTACCTAGTCCAATAATTGCCATGGTTTTGCCATCGAGCTCGTCGAGTTTGGTTTGCTCGGTAGCTTCATAGTCTTCCCGGGCATAATTCATCAACACAGAAGCGCGTTTGGCGTGGGTCAAGACAAACATCATCACGAATTCGGCGATGGGGATGGCATGTGCGCCGGCGGCATTGGTCAAGGTAATCCCGCGCTCACGCATCATGTCGAGGTCGAGGTGATCGATGCCGGCGCTGGGGGTGTAGACCCATTTGACATTGGGGGCCATCGACAACGTCAAGCGAAAGCCTTCGACAGACGTCCACCAGCGCATAAAAATCGTAGCGTCGCTGGCGTCACCTTGGGGCATGCCTTCGTCATCGGTGATGACGATTTGCATGTCGGGATAGAGCGAGAGAATGCGTTGTTCGATGAGGGGGGCGACCCGATTGGGAATGATGATCTTCATTTTGTTCCTTGTGCAATAGTTTGGCCAGGGACGAGATTCAAGACGTCACACACCACACCCCGTAACGCCAGCTCTGCACTGAACTGCGCCGGGGTGCCCGGTAAACCGGGAAACGTACTATGGTGAATCGGCAACACTGCCGCTGACTTGAGGAGTTGCATGGCATAGGCCGCTTCATACGGCCCCATCGTATACACATCACCAATGGGAATCATGGCCACGTCGGGGTGATACAAATCGGCAATAATCGCCATGTCGGCCATTACATTGGTGTCACCGGCAGCATAGACGGTGATGTCGTTGTCGACCCGCAGTACATAGCCCACTTCGCTGCCAAACATGCGTGGGCCAACGGAAGTCGGCCAGCTATTGCTATGCTGGGCGTTGACCATGGTGATGCGCACATCGTTGATGCGCACGGTACCACCCTTGTTGAGGGCGAGAATCGATTCGTTGGCGACGTTTTGGTAGGTCAGCCATTCGACCGCATCGTACTGACAAACCACTTGGGCCTGGGTGTCGTAATAGAGCGCCGCCGTATCGACACAGTGGTCGGTGTGGCCATGGGTAAGCATAATGATGTCAACACCGAGTTCACGCAGTTTGGTGTGCCATTCGGGTGGACAGGCCGGGTTGTTTTCGATCCAGGCATCAATCAAGATACGGGTGCCGGCAGTAGTTTTCAGATAAATGGTGGAATGGCCAAGCCAGGTGATTTGCATCTAAGGGCTCCTATTGTGCCAACGCAGGGCGGAATTGCTGTTGTTCGATACTTGATTCGATAGTGGCTGCCATCCGCAACAAATTGACATCATCACGGAAGCGGCCTACCACTTGCATGCCAACTGTCAGGCCGGTCGGAGTCATACCCACCGGAAGTGAGATTGCCGGATGAGTGGTCATGGTGATATAGGCGCACGACATCATCCAATCGACGTAGGTGGCCAATTGCTGGTCGTTGATTTGGGTGACATAGGGTTGGGTCACGTCAAAGGGGAGCACTTGGGTGGTCGGTCCAATTACCAAGTCATAGCGTTGCATGAATTGTTGCATCGCCAAAAAGACTTGTTGTTGCAGGCGCTGGCCATGAGCAATTTGGGAACCGGTCAAGGCTCGCCCCGCTTCGATGTTCCAAATCACCGTATCTTTGAGCAGATGGCGGTGGGTATCGAGCAAGGGACCATTGCCGGTTTCGAAGCCGAGGGCTCGCAGGATTTGGAACGATTCACGGGCGCCAGTGAAATCGGGGCAGACGTCCTCGACGATACAACCCAACTCGACGAGGCGTTGGCGTTGTTGGGCCAGTACTGCCACCAGCGCTGGCTCCATCGGTAAATCGCCCCAATTGAGTGACCACGCCACTCGTTTGCCTTTGAGTGAAAGTGCGTCAAAATCACGTAAGCCGCGATTATCGACGGGCACCGATTGGGGCGCACGGGGGTCATAAACAGCCAGCGCTGACAGCATCAACGCCAAATCAGCGACATTGCGGGCCATTGGGCCATCGACGGCAAGTGGCGACCACGAATCGGGATTGGCCACCACCCCTGGTGAGGGGCGGAAGCCCACCACGCCACAAAATGCGGCCGGGTTGCGTAGTGATCCACCCATGTCGCTGCCATCGGCGAGGGGCACCATGCCACACGCCAAAGCCGCCGCCGCCCCGCCGCTACTGCCACCACTGGTGCGGGTCAGGTCGTGGGGGTTGCGGGTAGCACCAAAGATGGGGTTGAAGGTTTGTGAGCCCGCCCCAAATTCGGGGACGTTGCTTTTGCCGATGGTGACACAGCCAGCGGCTTTGAGGTTGTGCACCACCACCGAGTCGTGCTCTGCGATGCGGTCGGCATAGATGGGTGAACCGCTGGTAAAGCGCAAGCCTTTGGCGGCGGTGAGGTCTTTGTGGACGATGGGAATACCCGCCAGCGGCCCCAAATCG
>CAISXI010000507.1 GCA_903889425.1 uncultured Roseiflexaceae bacterium
TATGGGTAATCGAGTGAGGTTGTCCATTCCCAGACGCCACCAGCCATATCGAGGCATCCCCACGAGCTAGCGCCACTAGGGTAACTGGCAACGGGGGGGAGCTGGGTGCAGCTGCCCCGTACTGCGGCACAGCTATCGTCCCAATTGTTACCCCACGGGAATTGGCGGCCATCGTTGCCACGGGCAGCGCATTCCCACTGGGCTTCGTCGGGGAGGGCGTAGTGTGCGGCAGTGTGGTGGCTCAACCAATCACAAAAGGCATTGGCCATCGGCCAGGTGATATTGACGACCGGGAGGGTGGGGAATGACGATTGGGAGTGCCAACTACTCGGTGGCTCGCCGCCTTGGGCGATATAGGTCGCATACAACGCCACCGTCACCGGGGTGGTGGCGATAGCGTAGGATGCGAGGGTGACGCGGTGTTGAGGTGATTCTTCGCGATACGATTCACGAGTGCCGCCGTAGGTTTTTGCCAATGTGCTGAGGTCAGACTCATTGGTCCCCATTAAAAACGTAGTGGTGGGAATGGTGACAAAGGTGGGCAGGGGGATGGTCATGCCACTACCTCCCAACTACTGCCGGCCACGGTGCGTTTGAAGGCGATTTGGACGGGGAAGAGGTCACGGAGCTCTTGGATGTGGGTGATAACCAAAATAGTGTGGAATTCATCGCTGATGCTGTTGATGGCTTCGATGAGTCGTTCGCGACCTTGGGCGTCTTGGGTGCCGAAGCCTTCGTCGATAATCAAGGTTTCGAGGCGATGACCAGCGCGATGGGTGAGTAATTTCGACAGCGCTATCCGCAAGGCAAAGCTGATGCGGAAGGCTTCGCCGCCGCTATAGGCTTCGATGGGGCGGGTGCCACTGGCATCTGATACGCGGATATCGATGGTTTCGCGGGTGGTGCCTCTCTGAGTTTCACTACTAGTTGAAATCGCGAGGTAGAGTTGATTGTCGCTCATCCGCGCCAGAATTTGATTTGTCTCTTTTTCGAGGGCCGGGATGGCGTAGTCGCGGATGAGCATGGCTTGGATGCCTTTGCTGGCAAAGGCTTTTTCGAGGATGTCGTAGCGGTTGATTTCACTCGCAAGTGTGGCAAGTCGAGCTTGATGGATAGCCAAATTGTTTTGGGCTTCACGGGCGATGGTAAGTTTGGCTTGGAGTTGACTGCAATGGTCGCGACAATTGCGGATTTCGGTGTCGGCAGCATCGCGCATTTGTTGTGGTGTGCTATTTGTATTGCGGTCACCAATGCGACTTGCCAGTGCCTGACTACGTTCGGTATGTTTGTTGACATCGGCATGACTCGTGTCACGGGTGATACTGAGCTCGTTGAGTCGTTGGGTGGTTTCTTGGTGGCGTTGTTGGGCTGCCTCAAAATTGGCTTGACTGACGGCGAGTTGATTGTATTGGACGCGGATGGGGGTAAGCAAGTCGATTTGGGTTTGAATATTGCGTAATGCATTTGGATCGTAGTTGAGCGTGGCGAGTTCCGCGCTAATCTGGGCATGTGCCTGTTGATCGGCGAGGGCATATTGTGTTGTGTCACGCAATTGTTGGGCGGCATCACGCTCGGCCACACAGGCATCACGGCGTTGCTTTTGGGTGGAAAGCTGGGTAATGTCGTTGTGTAATTGTGCAATCCGTTGTTGCACAAAGGTGCGTTCGGCGTGTTGATTATTTGCGGTGTTCAATGCGTCATCAAGCGCGAGGATTTGTTGTTGGGTGGCGCGGATCGTGGAAGCGAGATCGAGAGCGGCAAGCGCGTCGAGTTGTTGTTGGAGTTGGGCGAGGTGGCTTTGCGTACGGTCCAACTCGTGCCGTTGCGCTTCGATGCCGCCAAGGCGGCGCCGGATTTCTCCAGCGCGTATGGTTTGTTGCTCACAGAGGAGTTTTTCGTCGTTGAGTGTGGCGATTTGTTGATTGATTTGGGTGATTTGATCGCGAAATTCGCTGAATTGACTGCGGAGCAAAACGATTTCACGTTCGAATTCGGCGACAGCCTGGGTATAGTGATCGTGATCCATCATGGTTTGGCAGGTAGGGCAAGGATGGTCAACGGTGAGTGTTTTTTGTTTTTCGGTGAGTTCGAGACCACGTGTTTTGACGTTATCACGTTGGGCACTCAGATTTGCATTGTGTTCTTGGAGCGTGGTTAATTCGGATTGAATGGCAGTGATGCGTTGTTGGGCAACCTCACACGCAGTCAACTGCGTATTGAGTGTCTCCCAAGGCTGGGTGAGTTCGTTGAGTTGGGCGATACGAACGTTGGTTTTTTGGATTTCGTTGGTGGTGCTCGTGAGCTGTTGGTGTTGGGTCTGGTGCTGATCGAGGGTGGCACGGAGCTGTTGTTGGTGTTGTTTCAAGGCGGCAATCTGGTGATTGACATCTTGTAGCGAGATGATTTGGGCTGTTCGCTGGGCGTGTTCGCTGACCAATGTGTCGTAGTTGGCCACGGCTCCATCGATGAATTGGATTTCGTCATTCAGGCGTTGAATGGTATGGGCAAGGAGTTGTTTGGCGTCACTTATACGCTGTGTGGTGGCTTGGTATTGTTGTTGCAGGATGTCGTAGTGATCGCGTTGGGTGCTGAGCTGACGGGCTGTTTGTTCGTAATCGACGAGTTGGTGGTAGTGGGCTTCAATGGTCGGGCGCTGGGCGAGTTGGTGTTCTAATTGGGTAATTGTGGCGCGTAATTCATGGTGTAGCGTCGTGACTTCATCATGTTGTTGTTGGGTTTGGGAGAGTGTTTTTTGGGCGTGTTGTAAGGCAATGCGGCTATCTGCATAGTCACCAAAGGTTTCGGCCGCATAGAGGCGTGTATCGGCTTTGTTGAGATATTCTTCGAGGGTGGGGATTTCGGTTGCGCGTTGTTCGTCATTGGTCATTTGCCCTTGGAGGTTGGTTTTTTCGTCGTTGAGGGTACTGCGGGCGGCTTTGGTGCGTTCGCGGTATGTTTCGTATTGATCGATTTCGAGGATTTGCGCCAAAATATCGCGCCGTTCGCCAGGGGTCAGCTGGGTAAAGGCATCGGCGCGCCCTTGGCGGAGGTAGGCCGAGTTTTGGAATACGGCGTAGCTCATGCCGACAATGTCGTTGGTGATGCGCTGTTGTGTTTCACGGATGGTACCGCCGTTGATTGAGGCCCATTTGGTGCGTTGGGAATCGCTGGCTTGTTCAAGCATGAGTTTGGAGCCACCACGGCCTGTGGAGAAGCTGCGATGGATGCGGTAGGTGATGTCGTTGACCATAAAGGTCAACTCCACAAACATGTCTTGTTCGCCGATGGTGATGATTTCGCGTTCGCCGAGGCGGGCTTCGCCCCAGATAGCCCAATGGATGGCTTCGAGGAACGACGATTTGCCGGCGCCGTTGTCACCACTGAGGCAGGCAATATGGATGGCGGTAAAGTCAAAAATGGGCGTTTCCCCACGATAACTCAAGAAGTTTTTCATATGTAAGGTAAGCGGAATCATAGTAGCCTCTTGTTATTGAATGGCGTGAATCGTTGCAATGATTGATTGATTAAACTCGGCATTGGTACAGGCATCCCAGATGAGGGGCATTTGTTGGCGTTGTTGGCTGGCTTCTTGGCGCAAGGTGCTGAGGATTTTTTTGGCGTCGGGGTTGGTAAGCAGTTTCATATCAGCGAGCAATTCGTTGGCGACGACGGCATCTTGGAGCACGCCGAGGTGTTTTTGCAGGGTGTCGAGGACGGTCAAGGCGGGCTGGGTGGCAGGAATAAGAATACTCGGGAAGCATTCGAGGATGTAACGTAAACGTTTACCGCGGATGCGCAGGGCGTGGAGTTCGCTTTCGGCGACACGCTCAAAACTCCCTGGCAGTGGTTGTTGTAATTCGTGACAGCGCTGGGTAATGCTATCACCCAACGCGGTAATGACGGTAGTTTGGGTGGTGATGGCTGATGCATTGCTGGTACAAACAAAGGTTGCGTAGGTTTCTAAAAAACGATGATGTTTGGCACTGGTAATCAGTTCATGGAGTTCTGTCAAGGCTTTTTGGCGTGTTTTGAGGATGCCTTTTTGGATGCTATCGGGAATAGCCACATCACCGAAAATCCGTTGGGCGGTATCACTAAAGGCGTCACAGTCACGTACGACGCCATGGAAGCGGGCCATACGCCGGAAGCCACGCCGGAATTGATTGAGGATTTCGCTATCATAGACGCCATCGGCACAATCAAGCAACGCCCGAATTTTGCGCAATGTGACGCGCATACGATGGATGCTATTGGCATCAAAGGTGGCGAGGACTTCTTGTTCGCGCTGGAGCATGCGGCGGAGCTGGTAGCGGAGCTGGTAGCGTAAGCCCTCGCTAAAGGGCAGGTGATGCAAATTGAGTGCTGCACCATCTACATGATAATCAGGTAGGGTTACATGGGTGACTAATTTGGCAACATAGTCGCGTTGGGAGCTATCAAGTGCCACCCAAAACGGTTCGCTATCGAGATTCGTTTGATTGGTGTATTCACGACTGAGTTGGGTGGCACTAGCACACAAGAGGCGGTTGGTGGGGGTATCGTGGTGGGCGAGTGGCACAAACAGCGATTCATCACCGCTCCGTTGCGTCCCGAGTAATACGGCTATATGGGCGTGGAGGGCGTGGAGTTCGTCGGGCGCTTCGGGGTAATTGGCGTGGAGGCGTAATCCCCGTGAAAGTTTGCTGAGTTGTTCGTGCATACTGGGGACGCATTGCTGTACCAATTGACCTAATTGGGCAATTTGGGTAGCGGTGGTGGTCTGGCGGGCTTCGATTTCGATTTCGCAGAATGATTCGTGTTGGCCTGCGGCATAGATGGTGCCATGATCAAGCACTAGTTCGGCGATAGACTGACCGTGTTGGTCGACGATATTACGGATTTGACGTTTGGTAATGGTATGTACAATGGGGAGCAATTCGTGGGCGGGCACCCCAAATGCAGAGAGTTGCGCCAAAATCTGACTGGGCCAATGGGTCGCTTCAAGCGGGTATTCGTATTCGTGACGTACCGATACGTCGCCGACAGCGGGTTGGCTGGTTTTGATGGTGATAAATTGCGTTGTTTGATCGACGATGCGGATGCGGATACTGGCATTGGCGCGGGCGAGGGTATGGGTGGTGGTATCAAAATATATGGTGTGGAGTTGTTGCGTGGCATGTGCCTGGAGCAAATATTGACCGAGGGTACGTCGCTTCCACAAGCGTTTGGCCGCTTGTTCGTCGATGACGCGCAATTTAAGCTCGATTTCTTGAGGGATGGTCATAAAATAGACACCTTAGTAGCGGGCGCAATATTGTCTTTTAATTATACGGGAGTTCACTGGCATTGGCGGGGATTTTTGGGCAAAAAAAGGGTTGATTTTGAAGATAGCGCGACGAATATAGGGGTTGTGGTGTCACACCGTGTTTGTTGCGTGTGGTACCGGCACGAAATTTTGATGGATATGCCTAAATTACATAAAGAGCTGTATTTTGGGCGGTGTACGACGATGTGCAATTATGTTTTGAAAAGACAACGAGTGATAATTGCGCAACAGGACGCGGATTTCGCCGTGCCAAATGCGTCTGCCGACATTCGCCCGTACTTCATGCTATAATGCGGTAGAAATAAACAATTCGCCGCGCCATGGTAGGCGCACCTTGAGCACACACGGAGTTATTTCGGTGAAGGTTACAAGTGAGCGCTTGCCGCGCAGTGTGATGAAGTTGACCGTTGAGATGGACGAAGCCACCGTCGAGAAAGAGCTCGACCGGGCTGCTCGGAGTTTGTCACAAAAAGTACGTGTCCCGGGCTTCCGCCCCGGCAAAGTACCCCGTCCGATTCTCGAACGTTTCTATGGGCGTCAAGCGCTCGTCGAAGAGGCTTCCGAGGGGATTATCAATGCAGGCTTTCGTCAAGCACTCGAACAAGAAGGCATTGAGCCCATCGGTCAAGCAAGTCTCGAGGATGTGCAGTTTGTCACTGCACCCTATACGTTTGTCATCCAAGTACCAGTTGATCCGATTACGCGGATTGCCGACTACTCCGGCTTCCGCCAAGCACTCGAAGTGCCGGCGATTAGTGAAGTCGTATTGCAACGTGCCCTCGACGAAGCGCGCGAACGCCACGTGGTATTGCGTGAGCCCGAAGAAGTGCGCGCTGCCAGCCAAGGTGACTTGGTGACTGCGGAAGTCGATGCATTGCGTGACGGTGTTTCTATCAACGGACGTGATCCAAGTCAGGCTGCCCCGAGCACCGATCTCATCCTTGAGTCAGGTCGTTTGGTCGAAGGCTTGATGGAAGGTATCATCGGTATGGCAATCGGCGAAAATCGTCAGATTTCGGCGTTTTTGCCTGATGATTATGCGACCGAAGATATGCGTGGTGCGCCGGTGGTATTTGATGTGACGTTGCGTCGCATCCAAGAGCGCATTTTGCCTGATTGGGAAGAAATGCCCACCCTCGAAAACTTCGAAGGCAGCTTGGCAGAATTCAAAATCCGTACCAGTGATGAATTGGCCAAGAACGCCAATACCAATTCCGAGAACCGTCTCATCAACGCCTTTGTGGATGGGTTGGTTGCTGGTGCCATCTATGATTATTCCGATGTGGCAATCGAACAAGAAGCTGATCGGGTGTTGACTACCCAAGAAGCCGAATACACGCGCTACGGCACCACTGCCGAAGCGGTCTACAAGCAAATGGGTCAAGACCGCAAAGAATTGGTCAAACGCTTACTCCCCGAAGGTGAAGAGCGCCTCAAGCGTAATTTGGCCATGCGTGAGTTTGTGTTGGCTGAAGGTTTGACGGTCAGCGACGAAGAAATCGACGCCGAAATCGGTGCCATGCTTGGTGACTACAATGGTGAGCAACGTGATGCGATGCTTGGTTTGTTGCGGGGCCAAATGGTGACGTCAATCGCCAACAGTGTCCTCGACAAAAAAATGCGCGCCCGCATTGTCGAAATCGCCACCCAAGGTGCAGGTGCGGTAGCTGCAACTGAAGCCCCGGCTACGCCCAAGAAACGCACCACCAAAAAAGCCGCTGAGGTTGCTGACGCTGATGCCGAAGCCGACTCAGCACCCAAGAAAAAAAGCACCAAAAAGAGCGAGTAATCGCAATGGTGTAACCAAGGAGGTAGCGCATGCAATGGCAATCACACATTGAACTCATGGCAATGATGCCACAGATTACCCAGCTTGTTCCGACCGTCGTCGAAACCACCGGCCGTGGTGAGTACCGCTCTGACATCTATTCGCGGCTCCTCAAAGAGCGGATTATCATGTTGAGCACGCCCATCGAGGATATGGTGGCCAATCTGGTGGTCGCACAGTTGCTCTTTCTCGAGCACGAAAACCCTGAGCGCGATATTATGCTCTACATCAATAGCCCCGGTGGCTCGATTACTGCCGGGTTGGCGATGTACGATACCATGCGGATGATTCGCCCGGATGTGGCGACAGTCTGTGTCGGTATGGCCGGTAGTATGGCGACTATCCTCCTTGCGGGTGGTACCAAAGGCAAGCGTTATAGCTTGCCTAACTCGACCATCCACATGCATCCTGCCGGTGGTGGCGCCCGCGGTTATGCCCCTGATGTCGAAATCATGGCGCGTGAATTGTTGCGTTCGCAACAAATCATTCGTGACTTGTTGGCGGCAGATACTGGACAGACCAGCGAACGTATCGCTCATGACTTCGACCGTGATTTGTTTATGAGCCCCGAGCAAGCCAAGGAATACGGGATCATTGACGAAATCCTCACCCGCGAAAAACTTCAACAACGCGGTTAATTGACGCGAAATAGTACATTTTTGAGGTAGATAATGTCAAATAGCGGTCGTGGCGTTTATAATTGCTCGTTTTGTGGGCGTAGCCAAGATGAGGTACAGCGCCTCATTGCCGGTCCCCCGCCTATCTTTATTTGTGATGAGTGCGTCGTGATTTGCAATCAAGTTATCGCCGAAGAACGTCAACGTGCCCAACCGACGCCACCACCGACACCGGTGGTGGAGCGTCCATTGCCGGTGCCGCATGACCTGCGTGCCAACCTCGATGCCTATGTCATCGGTCAGGATCGCGCCAAAGTCATGTTGGCAGTGGCTGTGTATAACCACTACAAACGGATTCGCGCCAATCAAACCCTCAATGATGTCGAAATCGGCAAAAGCAATGTGCTCCTCATTGGCCCGACTGGTAGCGGCAAAACCCTGCTCGCTCAAACCCTTGCCAAAGCACTTGATGTCCCCTTTGCCATCGCTGATGCCACGGCATTGACCGAAGCTGGCTATGTGGGTGAAGATGTCGAAACCATATTGCTCCGCTTGATTCAAGCAGCCGATGGTGACATCGAACGCGCCAAGACGGGCATCCTGTATATCGACGAAATTGACAAAATCGCCCGTAAGTCGGATAACCCCTCAATTACCCGCGATGTGTCGGGTGAGGGAGTCCAACAAGCCCTGCTCAAAATTCTCGAGGGTTCGGTAGCACATGTGCCACCTGTACCAGGGCGTAAGCACCCCCAGCAAGAATTTATCCCCTTTGATACTTCGCAGGTATTGTTTATTTGTGGTGGTGCATTCGAAGGTATCGACAAAATCATCGCCAATCGGGTTGGCCAAAATCGTGCGATTGGATTTTCGGCTAGCGGTGCCACAACCACACCACCACCCACTACTGCGACGTCGACCCATTTTCTTGATCAAGTGATTCCTGATGATTTGCTCAAATACGGATTTATCCCCGAATTTATTGGGCGTATTCCAGTAATTGCGCCATTGCAACCACTTGACCGCGATGCAATGCGCCGGATTCTTACCGAACCAAAAAACGCCGTGGTCAAACAATACCAACGCTTATTGGCGATGGATGATGTTGCGCTTGAGCTGACGGACGAGGCAATTGATGCGGTCGCCGATGCGGCAATCAAGTCGGGTACTGGCGCACGGGCATTGCGGAGCATCCTCGAAGGGGTACTCATCAATGTCATGTATGATGCACCGTCGCAACCAAATCTCGCACGCTGTATCATTACGGCGGATGTCGTAACCAGCCAGCAGCCGCCGACGCTTGAATTTCGTACCCCAATGAGCGATGACGCGCCGCCACCTGCAGTCAGTTAAGGTTTCCCCAAACGCATGCAATGTATGCGTTTTTTGTTGCTGTGATTTTTACTACATTACATCGTACTAACAATCAGTTGACGTGTTAGCGGAATCATGTATAATAAGCATACATAGTGTAAATGCACCTAAGGTAATCAGTGTAGGCAGTGGTAATCATGTGATTGCCATGCGCTGACAGAGTGATAGGGTGTTGGTTTCTGTAGCGCTTGCGGGCGCCCCTTTTTTGGTTGTATTTTTTACTACAAAAGGTGGTACTACGATGAAGTTAACGCGACGAACTATCGGTCGAGGTGACCAACAAGCTCCACGACGGATTTTATTTGCGGACGACGATCCGTCAATTGCCACGTTGATTCAAGTAACGCTCAGTGGATCACGATATGAGGTCGTGGTCGTCAAAAATGGTCTTGAGGCGCTCAAAGCATTTAGTGACAGTGCATTTGATATTGTGTTGCTTGATGTGATGATGCCATATGTCGATGGATTTGAGGCGTGTAAGCGCATTCGCGAGCAATCCGACGTACCGATTATTATGCTGACCGCCCGCGATGGCAGTGATGATATCGTGCAAGGATTTGAGCTTGGCAGTGACGATTATATTACCAAGCCCTTCAAAACCGTCGAAGTGATTGCGCGGATCGAAGCGATTTTGCGCCGCGTCGATGGCATGAAAAATCGCCAAGCGCCGACACTCGTACGAGTTGGTGATATCGAAATCGATGCACCGCGGCATCGTGTCACCTTGGCGGGTGCGGATGTAAATTTGACGCCGATGGAATTTGAGTTGCTGTACTTTTTGGCAGCGAATTACGGTGAAGTATTTGACCGTGAGACGTTGTTCCAAGAAGTATGGGGCTATGACTATGTTGGCGAGACAAATTTGGTTGATGTGTGTGTGCGCCGTTTACGTGAAAAAATCGAAGTTGAGCCTTCGAAGCCACGCCGGATTTTGACTGTGCGTGGTGTGGGTTACAAAATGGCTGATTTGGCAATCTCGGCAACTGTCCCGATGCAGTCAAATCCAGAACCCGTAACTGAGCCGTTGATGGGGTATAACCAAAGCAAATAACCCATCTCGGCATTGGCTGGTATAACAATCCCCCAGACTGTGATTACAGTCTGGGGGATATGTGTACCATGTTACGGGTAGGGATTATTCGTCGTCGCCGGGAGCGTCTTCTTCGCCTTCTTCGTCACCTTCAAACATATCGACGCCGATCATGTCACCGATATCGAGGATTCGTTTGTGCTTTTGGTCTTCGTTTTCGGGGTCATCAGCGACCATTGCAACCACGGTATCATTATCGTTGAGGGACAAGACGCGTACGCCTTGGGCACTCCGCCCACACGCCCGGATTTCGCTGGCTTGGGTTTTGAGCACAATGCCATTGCTAGTGATAAAGGTGAGCAACATATCGGCATCGATGACGCGGGCAATCGCCACGGTATCACCGTCGGTAAGGGACATGGTTTGCATGCCTTGGGTGCCACGACCTTTGGGGCGATAGAGTTTGACGGGAGTGCGTTTGCCTTTGCCGTTACGTCCGATAATCACTAGCTGGGCAGTGTTTTCGACATCAGCACTCACGATATCCATGCTAATCACTTCATCGCCGTCACGCAGGCTAATCCCGCGTACTCCGGCTGCCGCACGCCCCATGGGGCGGACTTGGGCCTGTTTGAAGCGTAGTGTTTTGCCGAGACGGGTGGTGAGCATGATGTATTCATCGCCCATGGTGGTGCTAACCCAGCCCAGCTCGTCACCTGCATCTAGTCCAATAGCGTCTTTTCCATTTGAGCGTACCGAACTATATTCACTCAAATCGGTGCGTTTGATTTTGCCGCGGCGAGTGGCCATCAACAAGTATTTGGCTTGCGCATAATCAGGCACAGACAACACCGACGTCACGTGTTCTTCTGGCTTGAGATCAATCAAGTTGACTAACGGTAAGCCTTTGGCAGTGCGACTTGCGTCAGGCACTTCGTGGGCTTTGAGGCGGTAGACGCGCCCGGAATTGGTAAAGAAGAGTAAGTCGTGCATAGTGTTACAGGTCAAAATATGACTCATTACATCTTCGTCACGGGTGGCGGCACCACGGATTCCTTTACCGCCGCGTTTTTGGGTGCGGAAGGTATCCGGTGATTGGCTTTTGATGTAGCCACGGTTTGACAAGGTGATGAGCAGTTTTTCGTCGGGGATGAGATCCTCGTCGTTGACTTCACCATTGACACCGTAGATGATTTGGGTACGGCGGGCATCGCCGTATTTTTCCATCAAATATTTAAGGTCGGCTTTGATAAGCCCATTGAGTTTGACTTGGTTGTTGAGTACTTCTTCGAGTTCGCGGATGGTTTTGCGTACCTCGGCCAATTCTTCTTCGAGCCGCTTGCGCTCAAGGGCTGCTAAGCGCCCGAGTTGCATGTCGAGAATGGCGTTGGCTTGGGCTTCGCTAAACGAAAAATTGCGGATCAAGTTGTTGCGGGCGGTATCGCGTGAGCGTGAGTCGCGAATGGCTTGGATGACTTCGTCGAGGATATCGATGGCGCGGGTCAAGCCTTCGAGGATGTGGGCGCGGGCGCGGGCTTTGTCGAGGTCAAATTCGCTACGACGGCGGATGACTTCACGGCGATGTTCGATGTATTCTTGGAGCATGCGCTTGAGGGTCATCAAACGGGGTTGCAACCCACGCTCAATCAACGACAGCATATTGATGCCGAACGATGTCTGCATCTGGGTGTGTTTGTAGAGGGCATTGAGGACTTTGCGGGGTTGGGCATCTTGCTTGAGCATGATGACCACCCGCATGCCGGTGCGGTCTGATTCGTCACGGATATCGCGAATGCCCTCGATTTTCTTTTCGCGGACGAGTTCGGCGATGCGCTCTTGTAAGCGTGCTTTGTTGACTTGGAAAGGCAATTCGGTCACGATAATTTGGTGTGAATTGCGTGTGCCTTCTTCAACATGGGCTTTGGCACGAATGGTGATTTGACCACGACCAGTGCTATAGGCTGCGTTGATGCCTTCGTTGCCCAAAATCAAGCCACCGGTGGGGAGGTCTGGCCCAGGAACGAGTTTAATCAGGTCTTCTACGGTGGCATCGGGATTATCGATGAGATAGGTGATAGCCTGACATATTTCGTTGAGGTTGTGGGGCGGAATGTTGGTGGCCATACCGACGGCAATCCCGTTGGCGCCGTTGAGGAGCAAATTGGGCAAGCGGGCAGGAAGTACGGTGGGCTCACGGAAGGTGCCGTCAAAGTTATCGCGGAAGTCGACGGTATTGCGTTCGATATCGAACAGCATTTCTTCGGCAATGGCGGTCAAACGCGCTTCGGTATACCGCATGGCGGCCGGTGGGTCGCCGTCAATACTACCAAAGTTGCCTTGGCCGTCGATAAGCGGGTAGCGCATGTTCCACGGCTGGGCCAAGCGTGCCAAGGCGTCGTAGACTGAGCTATCACCATGGGGGTGCATTTTGCCGAGCACGTCGCCGACGATACGGGCGCATTTTTTGTAGGGTTGATTATTGCGCATCCCCATTTCCCACATACCATAGAGAATGCGGGTTTGCACGGGCTTCAGCCCGTCACGGGTATCAGGGAGCGCTCGCGAGACGATAACCGACA
>CAISXI010000508.1 GCA_903889425.1 uncultured Roseiflexaceae bacterium
CGACGCCCTCGAGCAAGCCGGCTGCCTCGAATACACCAATAGCAACGTCAGCTCACTGCAACGCATCAAACCATTGTTGCTCCTCGACGATGGCGAAATCGTGCTCTACGAACGCACCCGCACCCGCACCAAAGCCATCGAAGGACTAGCGACGTTTGTCGAAGACTTCCCCAAAGTCCAAGCCGTGAGTGTGCTGTATACGACGTCACCCGAAGATGTCGACAAATTCCTCGAACGCCTCGATCCCGTCTTCCCACGGGGGGAAGTGACCACCATGCAGATGAGTGCTAGCAGTGCCGTGATGTTAGGGCCAGGAGCCATGGGAGTAGCGGTCTATGAAGGGCTCTCTTGATCCGACACCCGTGCGCGAAGGGGTCAAAGCCCTCGGCATCGCCCTGCGCGCCGAGCAACTCGACGGGTGCCGCAATGCGGCCCACGACGGTGGTCTCGACGCCTTTTTGTTTGAATGGTCAACACAATACCCTGCCGCCGCCCAACACGCCGATGTGACTCGGCTCCTGAGCGGCTTGCGCGGCTATTACAGCTGGGATCATGACCAGCGTGATAGCCAGCTGGGCACCGCCATAGCCGCCCTGCGCCAGCTCTATGTGGCGCTGGGGCAAGTAGTTGAGGCACCGCCAGCAGGAGTGCCTGCGGAGCCGGCGCCAAAAACGTCCAAAAAGAAACCGGCCGCCGCAACTGCGCCCACAACGCCCAAAGCCAAAACCAAAGTAGCCACAGACAAAGCGCCTGCCAATGCCCCCATCACCCTCGATTCAGCCCTCGAGGCCTTGTCCGGCGTGGGCAAAGTCAACGCCCAAGCGTTCCGGCGGCTCGGGGTGCGCACCATTCGCGATTTGCTCCAGCACTACCCCTTCCGCTACGACGATTTTTCCAAACGCACCACCATATCAGAACTCCGTCCAGGCCAACTCGAAACCGTCGTCGCCACCGTGGTCGATATCCGTACCTTTAGCATGCGTAGTGGTGGCAATGCCGTCGAAATCAAACTCGAAGACGAGACGGGCATCCTCAAAGCGGTTTTTTATCGTCAACCATGGCTAGCCCGCCAAGTCCACATCGGCATGCAAATAATGCTGAGTGGCAAAGTCGAGTTGTATGCCGGTCAACGCCAGATGAATAGCCCCGATTGGCAACCCTTCCAAGCCCTCAGCCCCGACGAAATGATCCACGTGGGGCGCTTGGTGCCGGTCCACCCCTTGACCAAAGGCTTGGCCGAACGCAGCGCCCGCGCCCTCATCAAACAGGTGGTCGACCGTTACGCCAGCGAAGTAGCCGACCCATTGCCAGCCGAAGTGCGCCAACGGGCTGGGGTGATTGATTTGGCGAGCGCCATCGCCGCCATCCACTTCCCCCGCACTGGCGAAGACATCGTGGCGGCGCGTACGCGCCTCGGTTTCGATGAATTCCTTGCGATTCAACTAGGTGTGTTGCAACGCAAAATCGCCTGGCAACGCGAAGACGGCTACGCCATCCCCTATAACGACGACGCGCATCAGGCCTTCTTAACGATTTTGCCGTTTGCACTCACCAATGCCCAAACCAACTCCTTAACCGAGATTTTTGCCGACATGGGCACGCCAGTGCCGATGGCGCGCTTGCTCCAAGGCGACGTCGGTAGCGGCAAAACTGCGGTGGCGGCTGCCACGGCGCTCCAAGCCGTCGCCAACGGCTTCCAAGCGGCCATCATGGCTCCCACCGAAATCCTAGCCGAACAACATTACCGCGGCCTGCGCAATCTGCTGGGGACCATTCAAGTGCGGCGGTCACGCGAGTGGCAAAGTGGTATCGACGAAGACCAACGCAGTCGTTTGGCCGAAATCCAGCAGCTGCTCGGCATGGATCCTCAGCAGAGTGACGGCGTACGGGTCGCACTCCTGACCGGCAGTCTGGGTGCCAAAGAGCGCCGGCGCGTGCTCGAAGGCATCGCCAACGGCGAAGTCGATTTGATTGTGGGCACCCACGCCTTGATTACCGAATCGGTGCAATACCACCGCTTGGGTATCGCCATTGTCGACGAACAACATCGTTTTGGTGTCGAACAACGCCAAAAGCTCAAGGACAAAGGCCACAATCCGCACTTGTTGGTGATGACGGCCACCCCCATCCCCCGTACCTTGACGATGACTATTTATGGTGACCTCGATACGTCGATTCTCAACGAATTACCGCCAGGCCGCCAACTAATTTTGACCAAACGCATCCGCTTGCACGAACGTGAGCGGGCCTACAAACATATGCGCAAAGAAATCAGCGCTGGACGCCAAGCCTTTGTGGTCTGCCCGTTGGTCGAAGAAAGTGAAAAATCCGACTTGCCCTCGGCCGAAGAAATGCACATCAAGTTACAAACTGAGGTCTTCCCCGACCTACGGGTGACCTTGATTCATGGCAAGATGAGCCCCAAAGACAAAGACGCCGTGATGTTGGCCTTTCGCAACCACGAATTCGATATTTTGGTGGCCACCGCCGTGATCGAAGTGGGCATCGACATCCCCAACGCCACCACCATGATGATCGAAGGCGCCGATCGTTTTGGGTTGGCCCAGCTCCACCAGTTCCGTGGCCGGGTAGGTCGTGGCCAACACAAAAGCTACTGCATCTTGGTAAGTGACCGCGACAGCGAGGTCACTTCTAAACGCCTCGGCGCCATGGAAGAGACCCGCGACGGCTTCCGTTTGGCGGAAATAGACCTCGAGCTGCGTGGCCCAGGTCAATTCTTTGGCACGCGCCAGAGTGGCACTCCCGACCTCAAAATCGCCCAGCTCACCGATACCCGCCTACTCCACGCCGCCCAACTCGAGGCCAAAACGATTTTGCGTGACGACCCGGCGTTGGCCCAGCTCCAACATGCATTGCTCAAAGAGCAAGTCGAGGCGTTTTGGGCCAAAGCCGTCGAATCGAATTAGTCTCCGGCGCCAACAACGTACGGGCGAATAATGGGGCGAATTTATTCGCCCCTATTCGCCCTATTCGCCCGATTCGCCCCCATCCGCCCCCCCCGGCATCCATCCGCCCCCATCCGCCCCCCGGCATCCATCC
>CAISXI010000509.1 GCA_903889425.1 uncultured Roseiflexaceae bacterium
CTGATAGCACATCTCCTCAGGCTGTTACGATGCCCGTAGGTGTCACCTTTGCATCAGTGAGCAGTGGTAACGACTACACGTGTGCGCTGAGCAGTAGCGGTTCTGCATATTGTTGGGGGCAAAATTGGCAAGGTCAGTTGGGGGACGGAACAAATAGCGATAGCGACACCCCAGTAGCAACGACCATGCCGAGCGGTGTGACCTTTACTGCACTCAACGTGGGTAGTTCGCATGCGTGTGCCATTGCAACGAATGGGAACGCGTACTGCTGGGGACAAAATGAATGGGGGGCACAGTTAGGCAACGGCACATTCGATAATAGTAACGTCCCAGTAGCGGTCACCATGCCCAGCGGTGTTACATTCACGAAGCTAAGCAGTGGTATTCGCCATACCTGTGCCATAAGTACGAGTGGTAATACGTACTGTTGGGGGCGAAATGAGTGGTCGGGTACAGTTACCGGAACCGGTCACTGCAACGCATCAACACTACCTACACTATTAGGACAAGATTGTGCACCCGGGAGTACGAACACGCCGACTGCAACGAGCACCATTGTGTTGCCTAATTGGGGTACATTTACCAAAATCGCAGGCGGTAATGGGTCAATTTGTGCGTTGAACACGGGTGGTGCTGCCTACTGTTGGGGCTGGAATTATTATGGTCAACTGGGTAACGGTACAACCACCTCTAGCAGAGCCCCTGTGGCGGTGACCATGCCCGCAGGCGTCACCTTTAATCAAATCAGCACAGGCAGCCTGTCTACGTGTGCACTCACCAGTGGTGGAGCGGCCTACTGTTGGGGTAGTAACGACCAGGGACAACTCGGAAACGGTACTACTACCAACAGTACAACTCCCGTAGTCGTCACTATGCCTGCAGGCGTTACGTTTACGGCAATTGATGTTGGATATGAAAGTGTATGTGCACGTGCAACAACAGGTACCGTGTACTGCTGGGGAAATAACAACATCGGACAGCTCGGCGATGGTACTACTACCAACAGTACAACTCCGGTAGCCGTCACCATGCCTGCTGGTACCACTTTTAGTACGATAAGTGTTACGGAAACTGCAGCTTGTGCGATAAGTGGTGCTAGTGGGCGCGCCTACTGTTGGGGCTATAACGGTCCGGGACAACTCGGCAATGGCAGTGGCTCTAGCAGTAATAGTACAACTCCAGTAGCCGTCACCATGCCAGCTGGGATATCATTCACATCGATTAGCATTGATTATGGCCATACCTGTGCATTGTCTACGATTGGCACCGCATATTGTTGGGGTAGTAATGGTTTTGGTGAACTTGGCAACGGTACTGATACCGACAGTAATACTCCAGTAGCCGTCACCATGCCTGCAGGTACTACCTTTACCGATATTTCCGTTGGATATTACAGTTCATGTGCTGTGACATCGAGTGGTACGGCATATTGCTGGGGTGGAAATCAATTGGGACAACTCGGCAATGGCAATCCTTGCGAATCGGCGAATGATGATCTTGGGTGCATAGGTGTTGATAGCATGGTTCCTGTGGCAGTCACAATGCCTGCTGGCAAAACCTTTACGTCGATTGAACTTGGAAATGCAGCCTGTGGTATGACGGCGAGTGGTGAAGTGTATTGTTGGGGGAACTTTTCTCATGGTATCGGCATGTGTTACTTACCACTTTTTGCGATATATGCCACACCAAATTTGGTTGGGTCGGGGTGTCAATCCGCCAACACAGGCACCAGCACACGCACTTCCACCAGTACACGCACTTCCACCAGTACACGCACGCTGACACGCTCGGCGACCCCCATTCCCGTGAGCTGGGGCAGCTTTACCCTGATAAGTACGGGGGGAGCACATACCTGTGCCCTCACTAGCGCAGGGGTGGCGTTTTGTTGGGGGAGCAACAGTGACGGCCGACTCGGCACTGGTACGACCACCAACAGCACTACTCCTGTGGTCGTCAGCATGCCGGCTGGCATTACCTTCGTTAGCATAGTCACCAGTAGCGTGAGCACCTGTGCCCTCACCAGCACGGGTGTGGTCTACTGCTGGGGGAACAACACCAACGGTCAGCTCGGCAACGGGACAACCACAAGCAGCACCACTCCCGTGGCGGTCACGATGCCTGCTGGTATCACATTTACTGCGATTTCTGCGGGTTTTAATCATGTGTGTGCCCTCACCACGAGTGGTGACGTCTACTGCTGGGGATCCAACAGCGCAGGGCAACTTGGCGATGGCACAACAACCAATAGTACAATCCCCGTGGCCGTCAGCATGCCGGCCGGGGTAACATTCGTTGAGATAATTGCTGGTGCCAATCAGACCTGTGCGCTTACCGCGAGTGGCGATGCCTACTGTTGGGGCAACAACTCCAGTGGACAACTAGGGAACGGCTCAACCACCAATAGCACTACACCCGTGGCTGTGACCATGCCTGCAGGCATTACGTTTGTGAGCATCAGCGTGGGTACTGGGCATACCTGTGCCCTGACGAGCACAGGCGTCGCCTACTGCTGGGGTGTCAACGGCAACGGTCAGCTGGGTAATGGCACCACCACCAGCACCACCACTCCGACAATCATCACCATGCCCGCTGGTATCACGTTTGTGATTATTAATTTGGGTGGGAATCACACCTGTGCCCTCACAAGTGCTGGCACAACATTCTGTTGGGGAGATAATACCAATGGGCAGTTAGGGACAGGGAGCACCACGGGGAGCACCACCCCCACCGCGGTAATCATGCCGTTCGGGTTCACATTCAACTTCCTGGTCGTGGGTAATATGCATACCTGTGCCCTCACCAGCACCGGCATCGCCTTCTGCTGGGGTGACAATAACGGAGCCCAGCTCGGGAGTTGTACACTCCTCGATGCCACGACCCCGACACGCGTGGTCGCCTGTGTCCCCCCACCAACTAGCACGCGTACTGCCAGCAATACACGGACACCAACTAGCACGCACACCGCATCGCGCACACCGACACCCCCCAGCTACCCGTGGGGTATTTTCACGAGTATTAGCACGGGTGCCTATAGTACGTGTGCGGTTGCCACAACAGGCGCGGCGTTTTGTTGGGGCAGCAACATGTTTGGTCAGCTCGGCAACGGCTCGACCACCTGGAGTGCCACACCGGTCGCAGTAACCATGCCTACCGGTGTTACCTTTGTCGTTATCAACGCAGGATTCACCCATACCTGTGCCCTGACGGCTAGTGGCGACGCCTACTGCTGGGGCAACAACATCTTTGGTCAGCTCGGCAACGGCACCACAGACGATAGCGCAACTCCGGTTGCGATCAGCATGCCCACTGGGGTCACCTTTGTCTCCATCGTAGTGAGTATGTATCACACCTGTGCCCTCACTGCTAGTGGCGATGTCTACTGTTGGGGCATCAATCGTGCCAACCAACTCGGGAATGGGACGACGACGGAAAGTAGCATTCCCGTGGCGGTGACCATGCCGGCGGGGATAAGCTTTAGTAGTTTGGCCACCAGCGGATACACCACGTGTGCGCTTACTGCCAGTGGAGTCGCCTATTGCTGGGGCTACAATGCATTTGGGCAACTGGGTAATGGTACAACCACCAATAGCCCCACGCCGGTAGCAGTGACGATGCCCACTGGCGTAACCTTTACTTCGATAAGTGTGGGTCGCTATACTGTCTGTGCACTTACCGCAGGGGGCATTACCTACTGCTGGGGGTGGAACGCCACCGGGCAGATCGGAAATGGCACAACCACCAACGCAACCACTCCTACCATGGCGACGATGCCCACTGGCGTGACGTTTGATACCATTAGTACCGGCTGGAATCACACTTGCGCCCTGACAGCCACTGGTGTGGCCTACTGTTGGGGACAAAATAGTGGTCAAGTAGGTGATGGCACGACAACGAATCGGCTCATTCCTGTGCTGGTGAAGATGCCAACAGGCATGACTTTTGTCGAGATTATGGCGGGGTCCACGCATACTTGTGGCTTAGCAGGAAATGGACTCGCCTACTGCTGGGGTAACAACACCAATGGTCAACTCGGGTTGTGTAACTGTATTACCTACACCCAACCATCGCAGGTAGGGAAGGCCTGTGCGACAAATACGGCTACTGCGACGGCCACTGCGACGGCATCAAATACGCAGACATCAACAATCACACGGACATCGACTACAACATTCACGCCATCGCTGACACGCACCGAAACCAATACACCGACGGTGAGTAGTACTCCCACCAAAACGAATACACCCACAGATACCCGCACTGCAACCAACACCCGTACGGAAACGAATACCCGCACTGCAACCAATACCCGTACAGAAACCAATACTCCCACCAAAACGAATACCCCTGTAACTAATACAAGGTCCCCTACGGCGATTTCCAAAGCACTACGTAAAGCATCAGTGGGTAATGCCTTTGTAATTGCGTTACTCAATGACGATACCCTCTCGACATGGGGTGACAATCGCAATGGCGCGACTACCATCCCCGCCTATCTCAAAAACATGCGCTTCAAAGATGTCGGTGCGAGTGCCACCAATGCCCTCGCACTCGGGGTTGATGGACGAGTCTATGCCTGGGGCGAAAACATCTACGGTGAAACAAACGTCCCCATTGCCGCACAAAGCAATGTCACTGCAATAAATGGTGGGGGGTATTTTGTCTTCGCACTCAAAGACGATGGAACAGTGGTTGGCTGGGGACGAAACGATTTTGGTCAACGGGATATCCCTGCCGGATTAACCAATGTCATTAAAATTGTCGCCGGCGACCGACATGTGCTGGCCCTCAAAGATAATGGTACCGTAGTGGCATGGGGTGACAACAGCAAAGGACAAGCTTCTGTACCACCAGGTCTGCGCAACGTCGTTGCGATTGATGCCGGTCAGGACCATTCTCTCGCACTCATCGATAACGGAACGGTTGTTGCATGGGGGAATAACGATAAAGGTGAAATAACCGTTCCGAAAGGGCTAACCAATGTGATTGATATCGCCGCTGGACGAGATTTTTCGGTCGTGCTCATTGGCAATGGTTCAATTGTTAGCTGGGGGAGTAAAGACTTCGAAGTGCGGCAATTCCCCCACAATACGTCAGATGCAGTTGTTATCGGCGTCGGTAGCCTCAATACGGTTATTGGCTACCGCGACGGACGTATCACGGCATATGGAACAAGCAACCTCGGTGCTTTGGTTACACGCACACTAACAAGAACCTCCATGCCAACACTCACCGCATCAGAAACACTCATACCGACGAACTCGCTCACTCCGTCCAAAACCAAAACGATACAACCACCATCACCTTGACGCCATCGAGAACCCCCACCCGTATCCCCGCTAACATCTCGTATTCGTCATCAATACATTACGCACTACAGTCCATACTGTAGTGCGTAATGTGCAAAATCACAACTGCGAATACAATAGCGCGATACCACATAACGAGGAGCATTCCTATGAGCACACCATTCATCTTTAGAGGTCAATTACTGGCCGCGCTGCAAAGCCATGGGCTGGTGAAAAAACTTCGCAGCCGATAAAGGCCATACCGATGTTGCCTTGGTTAGCGAGGAGCATTACGTCGAGTGCCATAGGCGTGCCTCAATCCCGAGCAAACAATATAGTGTTATTGTACACAATTCACCACGAGCGCCCGCGCTACGCTGCGGGGGTATTGGTGCCGTAGCGGCACTGGGGCGCGGATGAGCGAAATATATGTTACTCATTCACGATGCGCGGAAGTGTTTTTTCATGATGATAATGCGGGAAATAGGGTTCGTTAGTCCTGCGAGCACACTATTGATTCATTGACGGGCATAGCGCCCTCATGTATCATGGGAGGAACATTTTTGGCAGTGTACGTACACATCAGGGAGGCGGTTGTGACAATCGATTGGGATGACAAATTTGCCCGCGAAGGCTTGACGTTCGACGACGTACTCCTCATCCCGGCAGCATCCGACGTGTTGCCTTCGGCAACCAATGTCAGTACCTGGTTGACACGGGGGATTCGCATGAATATACCCCTGGTCAGTGCCGCCATGGATACCGTCACCGAGCACCGCTTGGCGATTGCCATGGCCCGCGAAGGGGGCATGGGTATCATCCACAAAAACTTGACGATTGCCGACCAAGTGGAAATGGCGCGCAAAGTCAAACGCTCCGAAAACGGCATGATTACCGACCCTATCACCATGCAACACGATCGCACCGTGGGTGACGCGCTTGACATGATGGCCGATTACCGCATTTCGGGCATCCCCATCACCACCTCCAATGGCGATTTGGTGGGGATTGTCACCAACCGCGATTTGCGCTTCGAAACCGACCGCACCCGCCCGATTAGCGAACTCATGACCGGCGAAGACTTGGTGACGGTGCCCGAAGGGACAACGCTCGAACAAGCCAAAGAATTGCTCCACAAACACCGCATCGAAAAGGTGTTGGTGGTGGACCACAACGGGCGCTTGTCGGGGATGATTACGGTCAAAGATATCATGAAGCAAATCGAATACCCTAATTCGTGTAAAGATGAGCAAGGGCGCTTGCGAGTAGGGGCGGCCATCGGTGTGGGTGGTGATTTCATCCAGCGCGCCGAAGCCTTGGTCAAAGTAGGCGTCGATGTGCTGTGTATCGACACGGCACACGGGCATTCGGCAGGTGTGCTCAAAAGCATCGAAGCGGTGCGTAGTCACTTCCCCCACGTGCAATTAATCGCCGGCAACATCTCGACGGGTGAAGCGGCGCGGGCCTTGTGTGAACGGGGCGTCGATGCCATCAAGGTCGGCCAAGGCCCCGGCAGCATCTGTACGACGCGGGTGGTGAGTGGGGCGGGGATGCCCCAAATCACGGCGATTTCGGAATGTGTCAAGGTGGCAGATCGCTTTGGCATCCCAGTCATCGGCGATGGTGGCATCCGCTATAGTGGCGACATCGCCAAAGCGATTGCGGCTGGTGCACACACCGTGATGATGGGGTCGATGTTTGCCGGCACCGAAGAAAGCCCAGGCGAGACGATTTTGTACGAAGGTCGTTCATACAAAATGTACCGCGGCATGGGTTCGATTGATGCCATGCAACAAGGAGGTGGCGAGCGCTACTTCCAAAACACCCGCGAAGGGCGCAAATTGGTGGCCGAAGGAATTGTGGGGCGGGTGCCGTTCAAGGGCGTCCTCGGCGATACCATCTACCAATTGGTGGGTGGGTTGCGCTCGGGGATGGGCTATACCGGTGCCAAGGATATCGAAGAATTACGGGTCAAGTCACGCTTTATCCGCATCTCGATGGCCAGTTTGACCGAAAGCCACCCCCACGACATCACCATCACCAAAGAGGCCCCCAATTACGGGCAGCGGTAATCGCCCTGAGTCACACACATCATGGAAAGTGGATTACATAGCCCAGGGCGTTGCCCTGGGCTATGTAATGCCGCCCCGTTGGGGCTACACAACACGTACGCAATCCCGACCAACATACGCAACCAAATTCCGAGATC